>JASFTL010000267.1:0-5899 GCA_050053555.1 Desulfobacterales bacterium | reverse complement strand
TCAAGAGGCGGATATAACTTTGATTCCATCAATTGAGGCGCAGCCGTCTAGCGTGGGGAAATACTTTTGCCTTCCCCTGCTAACTGACATTGGGAAAAATCGATGGGTTCGTTGCACCCCTTGCAGGTATGTGGCCGGTCAAATTCATCCGAAAAGATTTCTTTGACCTCGCCGCATTTGGGGCATTTGCAGGTAAATGATTTGAGGGTTTTAAAGTTTTGATAACCCGGGCAATGCTGTGGTGTAGACGTTGTGTCAGCCATCATTTCCTCCGTTTAGATTAAAAATTTTATCACAGACCCGCCCGCCTCGCCTGCCCTCGGCCATGAGCTACTTTCGGCCTGAGCCCTTCGGCAGTGAGCTCAGGGCCGAACTGCTCAAGTCGAAGGCGGTCCGAATGGAGTCCGCATGAGGCGGACGATGGCGGGCAGGGAGCACAGAGATCGCAGACAGCCACCTCATTCGTAAGCCGGTTTTGAGAATTATGTTCTGTTTGAATTTCTCTGTGTGCTCTGTGGTGGATAAACGAGCAACGTATATTTTAGCGCTTTTAGGGTCCAAGTTTTTTTGCAATTTCGCGGCCATAGTCTTGGGCCATCTGTAAGCCGCCGCCCAAGGAGCTCGATTTTAGACGCAACGTATCACCAACGACATCCATTTTTAAAACGTGTTTCATCGTATCGAAAATTCGATCGTTGGCTTCTCCGCTCCATCCAAAGGAGCCGAAAGCACCGCCGGGCTTGCCTTCAAGGTTTGCTTTTTTTGCGATAAAAAGAAAAGTCTTCATGGCTTGCAGCATTTCACCGTGATAAGTAGATGACCCAAACGCATAGGCATCATAGCTTTCAAGATCAGCCTCGCTTTTTATGTTTTTGGCATCGACCACCTCGGCCTCGTGGCCGGAAAATCGAATTCCCTCTGCAATGAGATCAGCAATCTGTTGGGTTTCTCCCGTTCGTGTGGCATATGCGATTAATGCTTTGGCCATTGTTGCCCCCTCAACAGATATTCGTTTTTGGCATTGAAAAAAAATCAGACAGATGCGGCCGAAACTTATTATTTCTTCGGGCCAGCAATTCGGTCATCGGTGCCTTCTGCCGCACAATCCGGCGTGTAGCAAGTATTGTCTAAAAATTCACATTTTTCTTTGCAGGACGGACACGCGTTGGGATGGGCATCGGCCTCAAAAGTGTACCCACAATTTGAACATTTCCAACTGGGCATTTTCGTACCTCCTTGGAATTTTTGTGTGTTGTTGGTTTTTTCTAGCTTCTGGCTCTTGCTTCTTGCTCCTGGCTTCGAGTTTCTGATTGTTCGAGAGAAAATCAATCCTTGAATGCCTGTTTCCATAAAAAAGTACAGGCAGGCTCCTGTTTGCAAATAACCTCTAACCAGCTGCCAGAAGCCAGGAACGAGAGGCCAGCAGCACTTAATTCTATTTCGCTTCTGCTGAACTCTCTGACGGGCCGCGCTTGGCCAGCTCGCGATCCATCATAAACAGAGCGCCTTGAGCATCCCCCATCAGTCTGAGTTGTTCCAAAACGCCGCCGACACTTTCTTCTTCTTCAACCTGTTCGGAAACAAACCACTGCAGGAAAATATGGGTGGCGTGATCGTGCTCGCTGTTGGCGACATCCACCAGATCATTAATTAAGCCGGTAACCTTCTGTTCATGTTCCAGGGTGGCCTCAAAAACCGCCATTGGAGAACCCCATTCTGTTGGCGGGGCGCCTACCTGCATCAATTCAACCTTTCCGCCGCGCTGGATGATGAAGTCATAAAACTTCATGGCGTGTTCTAATTCTTCCTGTGCCTGGTAATACATCCAGTTTGCAAAGCCATCCAGATTAACAGTTTTAAAATAGGCATTCATTGACAGATACAGATAGGAAGAATAGAGCTCTGCATTTAACTGGTCGTTGAGTGCTTTTTGCATTTTTTCAGTTAACATGTCTGTTATCCTTTCCACAGACCGTGTATGTTGCAATATTCGCGGGCGGTGACATTTTCCGATTCCACCTGAAATACGGCTTCAGGCGCTTCGCCGGGATTGAGAAACTGACGGTCAGCTTTGCCGTCGACAATAATTTCAATCCATTCGATATAATGTTTTTCTTCCATGGGATGCGGCACATCACCGACTTTTACTTTGATGCCGCCATCAACTTTTTCAATAACCGGCACATGTTTTTCTTTGGCTGCATCAACGGTATTTTCAACCAGTTGCACCATGGGTTCCCCACAGCATACGAGTTCACCCTCGCCGCCGTGCAGAACCTCAACAATATTGCCGCACGCTTCGCATTTATAGACTTCCAGTCTTTCTGCCATTGTGTCCTCCTTTCGTGTATTTAGCTTAATCGCTAAAAGGTTGTCCGGTTAGCCAGTTAAGCCGATTGTGCCTGTTAAAATAGGAAAAAACATCTTATTTTATGTTTAAAAAAATAGCGCTCAAACGACTTAACGAGCATAACGGCTAAATAAAAATTTTATTTAAAACTGATTTCACGGCCCAGAACATGTTCAAGGCCAAGGCTTGAGGCGTTTCAAAAGCGGAGCGTACACGTTAGTACGTGAGCATTTTGAAACGTCTCGTAACGCAGGCATTGAGCAGTAGATGGGCTGTGAAATCAGTTTTTACCAGTTTTCGCCGAGCAATTCGAAGTGCGCCTGCGCATGGGCGCATGCCGGGCATTCCTCCGGCGCGCTGTCGCCTTCATGCAGATAACCGCAGTTTCGGCAGCGCCAGACAACCGATTGATCCCTTTTAAAAACCGTATTGTTGGCGATATTGGCTGCAAGCGCCAGATAACGTTTTTCATGTTGTTTTTCAGCCACGGCGATCGCTTTAAATATATCCGCGATTTCTTCAAAACCTTCTTCTACAGCGGTTTTTGCAAATCCAGGATACATATCGGTGTATTCATAATTTTCGCCGGCAGCAGCCTCCTTCAGATTATCCAGGGTGGTGCCGATGACGCCGGCCGGAAATGCGGCAGCAACTTCGATCTCACCGCCTTCCAATAATTTAAATAATCGTTTGGCGTGTTCTTTTTCCTGGTCGGCCGTTTCGGCGAAAATTTCAGAAATTTGCACATAGCCGTCCTTTTTTGCCTGGCTGGCAAAATAACTGTAACGGTTGCGTGCCTGAGACTCACCGGCAAATGCCGTCAGAATGTTTCTTTCAGTTTGGGTCCCCTTTAAATTTCCCATTAATGCGCCTCCCTCACTTTTTAGATTGATGATTAAACGAGTTGATTGGATTATTGATGTTCTTGCCACCAGCCTTTAACAATATGATTTTGCTTTTCTTCCTCGGCTAGTTTTTTTAATTTGTAGGCAGAGTCCCTTAAAACTCCGTAGAGAATGCCGCAACCATTATCCTCACGATCAGCATCCCCTCGGTCTGCGAGTTCCATCATCTCCTCCACCAGCCTTAACGTTCTGATGATATGCGTATTGCAGGGTTTCACAGTATTATCTCCCCGGCTGAAATTTAGGTTTCATATTCCCTCTGGAGGGAAAATGAACAGCGCTTTTGAAACATCATGCAAGAGATTTCAAATTCTGTGCCAGGGAAAAAACAAAGATCCTCTCTGTAGGCTATGCCGGCTAGATGGGCGAATATCAGCGCTTAAGCGCAAAGGCCTGGCTGTTTTGCTCCGGTTAAACCGCCACGCTCTCCCCATCTTTGCGAGACATGAAAGGACCATGATTTAGCAGAATATCAGTGTGTTGCAAGGATAATGTCTGGATATCATAATAAAAATGACAATGCAATATGGTCTCAGTATTATTTTTGAAACACAATTGTCTCATAAGACAACCAGAAGACAGATAACAGAGGACAGATGGCGAAGGCTAGGGGGCAGCAGATAGAAGTTTTTAAATATAGATTCCGGAATGTGGAAGGTGGAATAGATTATTTAGTGCTTGTCAAAAAAACGTTCCGGTGTTCAGGCGTTATTTTCGACAACCACTTATGCTGCAATTCCGTATTCGGAATTTTATGATGGAAGGCGGTATAAGGCGCAGGTCCACGGCCAAAGGTTAAAAAATGATGATATCCGCTTTTACCTCGAGCCTTAAATCCTGCGCCTTATGCCGATTTTTGATTGAAGTACTTTCAAGTTTGGTTAGGCTGCAGCCGTGACCACTTGCTTGCGTTGCAAAATCTGTCCACGCGTGCTAATGACCACCTCTTCCATGGGGATATCGACACCAGCCATTTCCATGCCTTTTTTTACAATCATTGGAAGGCCGCCACAGCAGGGAACCTCCATGACGACTGCGGTGATGCTTTTGACACCGGATTCTTTGCAGATCTGGGCGAATTTTTCAATGTAAAACTGGGCATTATCAAGCTTGGGACAACCCATCATCACGGCTTTGTCTTTGATAAAGTCACGATGCACCGTCGGAAAAGCAACCGGCACACAGTCTGCCAGAACAAGCAAATCGGCACCTTTTAAAAACGGTGCTGTCGGTGGAACCAGCATGATTTGAACCGGCCAATGGGAGAGGGCCGATTGAGTTAAATCCGCTGCATCCGGTCCTGATAAATCTGCTGGCGAACCGTAAGCGGCAGCCGGCTCCTGCGATCCAAACGCTTGAAGCCTGGCAGACGGGCATCCGCCGGAAAAAGCCGGCGCTTCTTGAGAGGGTTCGGCTTGCTTTTTTTGGGCCAAAAGTTTTTCAACGGCTTCTTCATCAAATTCGTCGGCCTCGCGCTCAATAATTTTAAGGGCGCCCATCGGACATTCTCCCAGGCAGGCACCCAGTCCGTCACAATAAATGTCGGCGATTACGCGGGCTTTACCATCTACGATTTGCAACGCTCCTTCGGCACAGGACGGAACACAGTTGCCGCATCCGTCACAGAGTTCTTCATCAATTTCAATAATTTTACGCACGGTTTTCATATGTTTCTCCTCTTATCGCGTTTTTTTATTCGGTTCATCTAAGAATTTATTCTTTCGATTAAAAATGGCTTCTCTTCAAAACTTTACGACGGGTCAACCACCCAGCAGGACCTCTCTGGCCGCCTCGCGCCCACTGTTCGTCAAAAATGTTCGTTCGATGATGTTCTCAATTTCCGCTTTGCTTCTGGGTGCTTTCTTCTGCTTTTCATCTAAATTTTCCAGAAGGTCGGAATCGTAGACGACTTTGAAATTTATGCTGTCGTCGGAACGCGGGTGATGGTGATGCCCAATGATATCGCAAACCTCATTGATTAATTCTTCTTTGGCGCCCAGTTTCTCCAATATATTTCTGGCGATGGGCGGTCCTTCCGCTTCCTGAAATTTGGCGGAAGTGCTGCCGTGTTTTTTCTCTGCCGCATGAATACCAATATCGTGTAAATATGCTGCCGTTAATATGACAGCCAACATGCCTTTTTCCTTTTTACCGATGCGTTCGGCGTAACGGGCTACCCGGCTGGCATGCCCGATGCGCTTAAAATCGTTTTTAAAATAGCGCTTCATTTCAATGGCCACACGATCCTTGAGTAGATCTTCTTTTTGCGCGATCAGCTCCGGCGGCAGATCTCCGATACACTGCTCGGCATAGGGACAGTAGGCCGCGCAGCCAAAATCCATATCCGGATTCACAAAGCGGTGGCCGCATTTGCCGCATTTGCGACTGGTGTCATCTTTAAAAAACTCAACTGCGTTGCTGCATTTCGGGCATTTAGCTTCAAAAATGGCCCCAGGCTTCCAGTATTGGGTATCTTGTCCAGGACACTTCATCGTTTATTCCTTTTCAATGCGTGTATACTGAGAACATGACTCTGTGGGTCACATTTAATTTTAATCTAATGGACTTATTCATCGAATACCTTGACATAGATCAAAAATGGATGCAAAAAATAGGTTATGGAAAATATTTTAAAAATAATCTC
>JASFTL010000266.1:0-5975 GCA_050053555.1 Desulfobacterales bacterium | reverse complement strand
GTGAGATTCATCTTTTCTTCCCTTCCTTAAAACAGTTGATGCCAGTAATAACGATTCATATCGGGGGTGGCGATGGCCGGCATGCTGACGATGCCGCCTTCGACTCCGATGAAAATCTGGGCACCGTTTTCCAGGATCGCAATCACCGGGGCGGATGGAATCGCGGTCCCAACGGCAATAACCCGGTCCTTTTTACCCAAATCGACCACATTGCCGTCAGCATCGATTTCAACTTGGGTACTAAAATCGCTTACCGCGGCACCGGTTTTATAATCAACGGCATAGAGGCGGCCCACGCCGCGCACGGTAGAAGCGGCGCAGGGATCACTCCCGTCGCCACCGCCGGTGTCCGGTGTGTAGGTCGTGAAATAAGCCACCCCCCCATACACCCTTGGAGAGGCCACGACTTTTTCACCCGGATTCTCCAGTCGGATAAACCAGCCGTTGCCATTTTCAAGACTGATTTTGGCTGCCAGCTTTTCAGCATCGGTGCCCATTTGAATCAGGTTATCGGTCACATCGACCAGATCCGCTTCATCCAGCGTGCCGGCAGCTGACCAATCATTTTTAAGGGCATAAAAGCGGTTGACCACTCCGGTTTCATTGGGATCTGTCCGATCGCCGGTCCCGAAAAAGATATATTCGCCGTATGTTTCACCAACCACATCAGGCGCATGCAGGATCTTGCGCTGAACACCGTCGGCAGCTGAAGCCGAAAACAGTTTCTGCGCCGTCCAGGTTCCGTCGGCAATCGACCTGGCGACGGTGTCACCGCAAAATAACATGACCTCATCATCTTTGAAGGCAAAGACATTGCCTCCCAGATCGCCGGCATAAATACGACTGGCAATACCGTCACCGTCATGATCGATACCCGAAACATCGACAATGGAATGGGTCATGCCCAGCGATGCGTGATCGACGGCATTAAAGTTCAGGCCGCTGAGCAGCTGCCCGTCAGTAATCCGTACGGCGAATAACGCCCGGCCGACCGCATCGGTTGGACTGGGCGTCGTCAGATCCTGGTTGTTGTCGTAGCCGCCGGGGATTAAAAAAACGTCCTCCACATCGGTATTGACCGTTACCGTGCAAGGAGAGCCCGCTTCACTCCAGGTAACATTCGTCGCCACGGTAACTGCCTGGGGCCGGCCCCAGGATTGGCCGAGCATTTCGTAGGTATCGGTGTCCGGGTCGTTTAAGGGATTCGGGTCCAGAATGGTGGGTTCGATGGAATACAACCAGGCAGGCGCATCATGGGTCGTGATATCCAGGGCGACATAATTCTGACCGCCGCGGCGCTCACCGATAATCAGGATTTTCTGGCTCGATCCGTAATAGACAGAAGGTGAACCATCCATGAAGTATTCGTGATCCGCATTATCAAGCAACTTCAAACGATCCAGCTGTTGCGGCGCAATAAATCCCCATATTTCGCTACCGTCATCATCGTCGAACGCATGCAGGATGCCGTCATTGGCGCCGGTATAAATCACGGTTTTGGCATCGCCGGTAGCTGGGTTGCCGTCCGGATCCGGATAATGCACCACCGCCGGTTCAGAATGAATGATATCACCCAGATCGCTTTGGTGAACGGAATCGAACAAATTTGTTCTTTCCGCACTTGAAGCCACCCCCAGGTCCGTATCGGCAATATTGGCATTTGAATCCACAAACGCATTGGTCGTATCGGTCAGGGCCGATATCGAGCCGGTATAGGTATAAAGATTACGCGCGGTGAGGCTGTCAATCAGCAAGCCGAGAACTTCAGTGGCGCCACCTTTTTCCACATCCGGTCCGTCGGCGCCTAAGGTCGTCCAGAAGGAAAGGGCGTTGTCTTTGATCAATCCATCCGGTGTACAGGCCAGGGCACCGGTTGCATCATATAGAATCCCATCGTTGTCCAGTGCGTAGCGCTTGATATTTCCGACCCAGCGACCGCTTTGCTGGGGCTTGAAAAAACCCAGATAGATTTTATCGCCGGCATAGGTGCGATTCATGCGGCTGATCGGCACCACCGGTGCCACAAAAACGGCATTTTCTTCGGAGATGGACGCTAAAATCTCCTCAAACGCCAAGGCCAATTCCGATATGTTGTCGGCCGTATGGTATTCGCCTCCGCCGTTGGCTGCCGTATCCTGCAAAAGCTGCTGGGAGGTTTTAAAGCCAATGGTATAGGTAACGATATTTTGTTTATCAAATGAGGTTCCGTCACCCAAGGTTGCGTTGGTATCATTTTCGTAAAGATACTTGGCAACATCATCTAAGTAGTCGGAACCATAAGATGAATAAACAACTTCTGACCCGGTGTGATCACCGTCGTAATCGCCGATTTTATCGCCGTTGATATAATCGGTCTCGGTCAGGTTGTAATCGTCGTCTTTGGTGGACTGACCATCGGTCATTATAATAATGTAATTTTTCTGACAGCGTTCCTGCATGGGAGATGTATAGGTAATACCGGAATTATACCAGCTGCTCATACCGGCAAAATAAAGCCCGGCTTCGGCCAGGGTCTCTGCCAGCGGGGTCCATCCGTCAGCGGTCATCGCGCTGATGGCATTGATCAAGGTCGTTTTGTCAGCGCCGATTTCGGCCACGATTTCGCCGCCCTGGGTGTCGGTTTCGCTGCAAAGCGGCGGATTTCGACAGGTAACCGGATTAAATTTCATTAGCCCGAAGCGCACACCATCGGTGTTGTTGATCAGGTCGGTGATGACCTGTTGTGCGACTTCAATTCGGCTCAGGGAAACACCAACTCCGGACTCATCGTAGTTCATAAAATTGCCGAGCCGAAGCCGCCGGGTTCCTTTACCACCACACGTGTAGCTCGTATCGCGGATTTTCGCGCGCGTATTTCCATCTGCCAGCAGGTCGTTTTTGACCTCATCACAATTAAGATCATCTATATCTGAAGCAAATAGTTGCCAGACATAAACCTTGTTCGCCTTGTCCCAATAACGCTGATATACCGTATTTGTTGGATAAGATCCGGCATAGGTTATCGCCGGATCATATGGGTCACCCGGAACATCCACGGTGGACATGCTGCCGGAGGAGTCGAAAATGATCAGAATATTGGGTTCTAAATCCGGATTGGAAACGGTGCCGTAAATTTCAGTATCGTCGGCCCAGACCGGAACTGCCGTGCTCACGATCAACATCAGCGCGACCCATACCCATTTTTTCATGCCTGCATCTCCTTATCCTTATCAAAACCAAAGCGTTTGCTTCCCCGGTTGCTTTGTTTTTTTAGAATTTATTGAATACCTTCCAGGCGCCCACCTGAATCTGAGAATTGCCGTTGGTTGAGGTGGCTGTTATCGCATAACGCCGCACTTCAAAATACTTCAGACTGTAACCCGAACCCGGCGGCGGCGGACCGATATGGGCCTGCCGCGGTATGTTATTGGCTGAATTGCTCAGACCGGACACCGGTGTTGCCGTGCTTTCGATGCAGCGCACCTCCACAGCGGCAACCACATTGCCCTGTTCGTCACTGGAATTCACCGTACTGTTGGCATCGATCGGATCGGCAGTCAGAAAATCGTTGGTCAACCATTGGGTCGGACCGCTGTTATAATTTTCAAGAACATCGATCACGCCGGCTTCGGCGTTATAAAACTCCATGGTCAGCTGGGTTTCATTACGTACCGTTTTGAGCTCCGTGTTGGACGTCCAGATCGCCAACACCCCGGTTAAGACCAGAATCGCCGAAACCAGAATGGCGGTTCCCAGTACAAAGCCGTTTTGATTGTCAAGGGTGTATTTCAATGATTGCGTCATATTTTTTTCGCTTCCTTATAAATTGCGACACCTAACCCGGGTGGTGTATGTTCGGCTGATTGAACCGTCACGGCCTGCAGGTCGCTGCATGGTCAAAGACACGATTACGGTGCGGATATTCTGGGGGTTGCCCACCGGAGCCGCCAGCGGTGTGTCGGTTGCATCTAAGTATGTAAACGCCAAAGCATCGACATTATCCAGCAAGGTGTCGGTCACAAAGCCGGTTCCCAGATCACTGGTCTGCCGCAGAAGATCGCCGTTTTGGGCGTAAGTGATATTTTCAAATGGATCATTCACATCACCGTCATAGTTGAGGTCGGCGGAAAATTGAATGTTGGCAGTGTCGGCAGCGATAATGCGCGCACCGGCTGTGCCCAACGGATCCAGTCCGGCCAGCCGAATATCACGCGCCAACAGATCGATGCCCATCCGGGTTCGTTGCTGGACACCCGCTTTGACATTTTCCTTGGTGTAGGAGCGGGTGTAAATATCGAAACTGCGGTAGACCGTCCCAAATAAAATGGACATAATGGCCAGACTCACCAAGACCTCAACTAGCGTGAACCCCGATGCGGCTCTGCTCTGATATTTACCCATTTTGATCGAATCTATATATGGTAGAAATGCACGTCTCATACGCCGCTTCCCTGTGTATTGGACCGTACCACCACACTCCGCGGTGAGCCGAATTTGGTCCATTGAACCGTCACCCGTATACGGCGTGCCGAGGTCCCGAGTGGATCAATTCGCCAGGATCGATTGTATATGCCACCGGGATTTCCATTGCCATCAATGGGTGTCGGGTCATTATAATCGCCCGGTGCCAGTACGGCTGAGCCGATATCTTGATTTTTAAGCATTTCAAGCTGAGCTTTGGCCAACATGCTGGCCTGGGTGCTCACATTGCCCTGGGTGTTGTTGCGCACTGTCGAATACTGCATTGACGCGGCTGCCAGCATACCGAAGGCCAGGACGGACATGGCGATTAACAATTCAATCAATGAAAACCCTTTTTCTTGTCTTAGACCCCTCTGGATGATAATCGTTTCCATTTGACTTAACCTCTATTGGATGCTGATAAACCCCAAGCGGTTGATGGTAATTTGTCGACTATTGACTGTATTGGCGATGGAGACAATTTCAGGTCCAACAATATCCGGCGGAATTCCACGGCCGTTAAATCGCGTTTTTGAGTTGATCGTCGGAAAACTCAGGCTTCCGGTATCGATTTGCACGCCGGCCGGCAAATCTCGGTTTTGGGCGATGATTTCAGCACCATTGCGATTCCAGTCAGCCGCGGTACCGCCTCCTTCGCCGTTGTCAACAAAGATGGTATAGCCGTCGGTGTTAAACTCCACCACCACAAATGTGTTTTCCCTAATCGCCCGTACTTTCGCCATTTCAAGATCCGCCGTCAGATTGGTCGTCGCGCCTTCAATCCTGCGAGACCTGTTCCATCTTAAATAAGGCGGCATAATCAGGGCAGCAATCACCGCCACGATGGCAATGGTGGTGGCCAGTTCCAGAGCAGACATTCCCGAATTTTTACGTCGCATTGTTCATCTCCTTTAACCTCGCATGATACAAGACTTGTGCCAAAACGAACGCCGGAGGTGTTTGAAAAAAGCAAAATTTAAGTAACGCATCAGGGCGCATCAGTTTAAGAAATTTGGCTTAAATCAAATAGGCAAACGCAAAATTCGGTTTAACGGATAGGGGAAGCGATTGGCAGATGATGACATGCCGAACACGCAAAGCATGCGCGAGTCATGATTTAAAGGATGTGTTCATATGATGATTTTATACAGTCGCATTTGATCAAATAATAATAATTTTAGAAACTTATATAGCGATGTTTTCGGGGCAAATATCAGCCATTCAAAGGACACAGTCGAATAGACGTTCAGCTGGGCCATAACTATTTTTTGAAAACAGCCTCCGGAAACTGAAAACCACACGATGCATTTAATCGCAATATAATTCGGTCAACAGCAAAAATCGAACGCATGCGTCAGAAGGATCTTGGATATGGTTGGCTAAGAACATCACAGGCATGAATTTGCAATAACAATGTTGAAATATGAATTACAAATATGTAATCCAGCGCACAAGCAGGGCATGACGCTAAGCAGTCGTTTAAAAATCGAATACCCAGGGGCGCATGGGACCGGGGCCCCATGCGGGTCTATCAA
>JASFTL010000265.1:0-5985 GCA_050053555.1 Desulfobacterales bacterium | reverse complement strand
CAGCAGCTGGCAGCAGGTCATGCTTCCGAATTCCATTGTTGTTTTTTCATTTGTGATGAACATCGGCGGCGTTTCGGCAATCGTTTTTGTTCTCCTACGGTATTTCGTACGCGCCAGAGAGCGGGCCATGGCAGCACTGGATAAAGAACATCAGCGCGTTCGCCAATCACTTTCACTGGCCATGGAGGTCCAGCAAAATTTGTTGCCAAAAGCGAATCCGAAAATTGATGGACTGGATATTACCGGCAAAAGTATCTACTGCGACGAAACCGGCGGCGATTATTTCGACTTTCTAGAAATCGGAACCCCGGAGGAAGGCAAAATCGGGGTGGTTGTCGGAGATGTATCGGATCACGGCATTCCATCAGCACTTCTAATGGTAACAGCACGTGCCTTGATCCGGCAGCGATGTGCTGATTTCGGCCAAATTGACCGGGTGGTATCCGATGTGAACCGGCAGCTTGCAGCAGACGTCAAAGACTCGGGTCGGTTCATGACCTTATTTTATACCGAGATCGAAAGGTCGCATAACCGCATTCGTTGGGTAAATGCCGGCCATGAACCCGCCATGATCTACGACCCGGCGACAGATACCTTTAGCGAACTGAATGGTGACAACAACCTGGCCCTCGGGGTTTTTGAAGACACCGAGTTCAAAGAAGCCCACCGGCAAATTGCACCGGATCAAATAATCGTTATCGCCACAGACGGACTATGGGAGACGCGCAATCTAACAGGCGAGATGTTCAGCAAGGATCGGATTCACAAAATTATCCGCCAGAATGCTTCAGATTCTGCAAATGAAATTCAGAATTCAATCTTGGAATCCCTGAGGCGTTTTCGTAACGGAGCGAAGCTGGAAGACGATATGACCCTGGTGGTCATCAAAATTACAAATTAGGGGCTGGGCCCCAAAAAGATATCCCAAGACGTACGATCAGGTGAACAGACAAATTTTACAATCCTTAGCGTATTTCAAAAAATCTTCAGCGGTCCAAACATTCACCCCTTCAATGAGCCGATCTTCATCCAACTCCATCATTTCCACGGTCATCTTACACGCAATCAATTCAACCCCTTCCAATTGAGCCATTTCCTGGAGATCTTCCAAACTGGGTATGTTAGCCTTGTCTATTTTCTTTTTCATCATGCCAGTCGCAATGGTCGTCATACCGGGAATGGCTCCCATTACGCCTGGAGGAAAGAATTTAGCTCGATCAAAACCACCCTCAAGAACAAGATTCATGCCCATAAATGAATAGAAAATTTTGCTCTCCATGCCTTGACGGGCAGCATTGATGCCCAGCACCAATGAAGGATAGGCCCCATCAATTGTATCCTTTACGCAAATAAAAGCCGCTTTTTCTTTTTGCTTTTCCATGATCTTTCTCCTTTCTATAAAATATGTATGCGCAAAAACGAACGTTTAAACGCTAGTATATCTTAATGCCTTAGACAACCCGAAAGTAATCGAATTTAAATTCGATCCAAATTCACCTTCGCAACTAGCGGATTATTTGCGATGAACCCCGGCCTGCATCATTTTACGAACGACTAAATGATGAAAGGGACGAATCAAATTAAAATACAGCGGGCCGGTCCAGTGTTTGTAATACACGATGGTGGCCACATGAAACCGCTTGCGATTATCTTCCATGGGTTCGACGACGACACAAAAATAGGCACGTAGGTGCTTATCCTCAGGCGTTTCGCCGACCCAATAGTGTTTTTCTTCTGCCAGCCGCACCGTAAAAAAAGTTACCGCTTCACCCCCTACAAACGAGACATCTTTAGGACCCAGCTGGGGAAGTGCTTCCGGCGCCGGATGTTTATACAGGCCAAGCAGTTTAACGAGGACGGCACGAATACGATAGAGGAATACAATCCACCCAGGATAGTAGGACAGCATTGAGGCGATAAAGTGGCGTAAAGAAGTTTGTCCTTCCATCGTTTTTACATCAATATAGTCAGCCCCCTTAAGCAGTTGGGCAATCTGCGGGATTTTAGCAATCGTATTCATTTTGGCGGCAATGTTTTAACAAAGGTTTTGGCTTTGTTCAGCCAGGATTTTAATTGCGCATCCGTTTTAAACCCCGTGCCATCTACCATTACCCAGCCTTTCATTGGTTTGCCGGTGATATCAAAATGTCTCGCATGAGGCTGTTTTAGCGCTTCGGCCGACGCTGGTTCTCCCAACCGCAAAATGAGGTAATCCTTATAAACCCCGCAAACCATATTCCCGTTCAACAGGTGGCAAACCCCGCCAAACATTTTCTTGGCCTCGGTATTTTTCCAGCGGTGTACGACCTTCCGGATGCGTTCATCGATTTCTTCATTGTACGGCATTTCAATCTCCCTTTATTTGTGTTTATGGACGGTCGTCATCTTTTTAAATTTCATCACCTGATTGTATAACCCTTTCTTACAATAGAGTAATTTAACTTTCAAGTTCGTAACCCCGGCATTGATCATGAGGCAATGCTATGAATTTTAAGCGATCAACATTTCTGCTTAAAGCCTTTGATAAGCCTTCGATTTCTTCCACTAACGCTGCCAAACCGCTGTTTTGAAGACGGCGTGGCTTAAATTTTGCTTTTTGGGCCGGCGGGTAAACCATTTTTTTAAAGTTGATGCACATCCAAATCGGCTACGGGATTCTTCTGGAAATCCGATGCCCGGGCCAAGGGAGGGGAATGGTCATGTTAAACATCAATTTATTTAAAATTAGCGGTTACGCCATAAGGAAATTCTCATTTATATTCGTTATTCTTTTCACTTTAGCCCTCACAAGTCCGGTTTGGGGTGTCGAAATCCTTTTCATCACCGGTACAAGATTATACCAAAGTGATTCAGCCATTCTAAACAACCTCGAAAGCCGAGGTTCGGTCACCGTGATTCAAGACCGCGAGGCTCAATACACAGATGCCCTTGATAAGGATATGGTCGTTATCTCTGAATCGGTTTACTCCAGAAAGCTGAATACCACATTTCGAAACTTGCCCATTCCCGTGATTGTTTCTGAACCCTGGCTATTTAATGATATGGGCATGACCGGTTCAAACAATGCGATCGATTTTGGAAGAGCCCCGAAACAATCAAGCTTGATCATAAACGATTTAAATCATGACCTGACCGCCGGTCTAGCCGGCAAGGTATCCATCAGCCGCCGCAAAAGGACCCTTGGCTGGGGCATGCCCGGTAAGGGCGCCCTTAGAATTGCCACTCTGGATAATGATTCTACAAAATGTACCGTGTTTGCTTACGAAAAAGGCGTGCAGATGCCTGGATTAAAGGCACCGGCAAAACGGCTCGGCTTTTTTCTTTATCGAAATACAGCCTCTTTTTTAACTTCAGAAGGCTGGGCGCTTTTTAATGCAGCCGTTGAATGGGCGCTAACCCCGGATCACATGGAGCCGTTAATCATCAATGTGGTGAGTGACGCGAGCTGGAAAGCTAAAACCGAACCCGGCATCCCCCTCGATCTCTGGTACCGGCGTGATTACGTGGATGCGCATTGGGTGAATGCGTATGCGCCATTTCCTGAACCTGATTTCAGCAAGGTTCCCACCACTGATGCTTCTTTCATCTGGTATTGGCCATTTGAGTTCGTTCAACCCACGGAAAACTATTATGGCGCACCGGAAGCCTGGTTTCGAAAAACCTTTGAAATACCCGCTGACCCATCTAATTTTAGAATTTTAGATTCAGCGTTCGCATCCGGCGGACCGGTGGATTTTTATATCAATGGCACTCGCATCCTGGACAATACATACACCATCAAAAAAGCTCTGCCACGCTGGTTAGATATGGGTCCGCATCTTGTCGAAGGTAAAAACGTCATTGCAATTTATTCGCATGCAGCTGAAAGCGAGGTCCTGGAAGAACGACATAGAGGCGTGTGGCTGAATTTAACGCTTGAAGCATCGACAGAAGAAAATCAGGATTCGCCGGTTAAAAAAGCGCTTCTGGTTGTCGGTCGAATGCCGGTAAGGTGTAACGATCGCGCGCTTAAAATGCGGCTGGAACGATTGGGCTTTTTAGTTCGTCTGGTTGATGATGAAACAATTGAAAAAGCCGATGCAGACGACATGGATTTGATCATCATTTCCGAAACGGTCTGGTCCAAACTCATCGGGGATCTGTTTACAGCGGTAGAGGTTCCGGTCATCTGCCTGGAGTCGTATTTGTATGACGATCTTTACATGAGCGGTGCGATTCGCAATATTGATTATGGAAATTCACCTCGCCGCCAAATAATCGATGTGGTGTCTCCCGATCACCCCCTGTCCGCCGGGATGTCAGAGATCACTAAAGTGACAACCAGAAGACGGCATATCGGCTGGAGCTTGCCTGCAGAATCAGCGATTATCATTGCCAGTTTAGTGGATGACCCTGAGCGAGCGGTCATTTTCGCATACAACAACGGCGCACCCATGGCCCGAAACTATCCCGCTCCGGCAAAACGCATCGGCATGTTTCTGCATGGCAATAGCGCTTCACGTTTGACCGCAGCCGGTTGGGATCTGTTTGACGCAGCTGTGATCTGGGCAATCGACAAACAAAATTAAGATGACTCCCGCCATTCAAACGATGAACCCTTGGATGAGTATCTGATAGGTTCAGAAAATGAGGAATGAACAAGTTGAAACCCGAAACTGGTGGGTGGCTAAGATGAATTGCCCTGTTTGCGCTTTGAGCCTTGGGCCTTGAACTTCGTACGGATCTCGAGTTCTTCAACTGTCTTGGGCCAGTCTTTCTTTAACAATCTGGATAAAGCACGATCTGCCAGCAATTTGCCGCCGGTCTGGCATTTCGGGCAATAGTTGGTTTCATTGCTGGCATACCGTATGCGTTGCACACGATCCGTTTGCCCAACTGTTTGAAGCCGTGTACAACCCGGCCTTTAATATCATGAATCGGGGGTTCGGCGGTGCGCAAAAGAAAAGGGCTGGTGAAACGCACCTGTTGGAGGGGATATCCGACCAACAAGGATTCAAGACGCTCGATATAGATCACAATGTCAGGATACTCCGGCAAGGACATCTCCCCCGTCGCTTCAGCAGGGCTGTCAGCATCATTCTAAAAAAATTATTCGACCTAAAAATGAAATGACAATTGCGCCGCAGCGCCACCGTCCAGTGAGATAATGACAAAATCAAATCGATCATCTGATGGCAGGTTCAAAAAAGCATCGTGAATAAAAGCCGTTATAAAATGCCCCAAGGCGGCACCGGCGAGCACATCTGAAGGAAATGCTGAAACTCATATTTCGCGTAATTATAAGCGAACATGCAGGGTCTTGAATAATTTTTCAATAGTTAACAGTCCGGCAAAATCTTCGCTATGTTTTTGACTCGCTATCATTGTACATCATCCTCTGAGTAGACGTTGGGCAGTGCTGAAACAAACATTCGTCAATCAGGGCTCCGAAGTGCTTACATCTTTTTGCTGCTCACTTCTCTTTTTGGATCGTTTGAATTTACCGCTAACGATGAAATGATGGGCTTGCTCCATAACTTCCGTATGATGCATGATGAATGTATGCGTTGCAGGTACAACGATAAAGTCACGCATTCCTTTGACCTTTGTGCTTTCGACCGCAACGGTTCCATCATCTTCTCCCGGAATCATTGCTGAAAAAACCGGATTAATCGATTTGTTACCGGCGATGATACCGAGCTCAAACTCAACGGGCCCCAGTTGCCTGGGAACGCTCTCAGATCCGGTTCCGAGTTCCTTTCCGGACGGTCCGGTTGCCATGCCGAACAAGGCGCTGTCGTGCAGTTGGTCAACCAGTTCGCTTCCCTGATTCGGCGGGCTGAGCATGACCGCACGTCCAAAGGTCCTGCATACATGGTGCTCCATATAGTAACGCAGGATGATGCCGCCCAGGGAGTGGGTCAAAACATGCACGCGCGCCCCGTCTCGGGTACACATCGGTTCGATCACTTCAGCAAACATCCGCGATAGTTCCGCAATGCTTTT
>JASFTL010000264.1:0-5989 GCA_050053555.1 Desulfobacterales bacterium | reverse complement strand
CCCTTCGGTCTTCTCAAGGATGAACTCCTCAAGGTCCTTATCAAGTTCCTCGGTGCCCAGCAGATGAGATACCATCATGAGGCTCTCCCGGTTGGAAAGCCGGCTCAACATTATCTGACTGTGATAGGACTTGGCGCCCCAGGTGTGGACAAACTCCGGCCGGTAGGTGAATATCAATAAGACCCGTGCCCCCGGGATGCTCTCTAAAAGATGCTTCAACTGATCTTCTGAGCTTTTGTCAATCCAGTGCAGGTCCTCAAAGGCCATGATCAGAGGCCGGATCTCCGAACCTTTAAGGACGATGCGCTTTAATGCCTCCATGATTCGATCCTTTTTTGCCTCCGGACTCATCGGGATCTTATCGATACCGCTGTCTTTGACCGCCAGGAGTTCCAAAAGATAGGGAAGGGTGGAAGCCTCATCTGCCCTCAACATTTGTAGACCCCTTTTAACCTTTTTGCTAGTCTCAAAATCCCCATCGCTTTCATGGATATTAAAGTTTGCTTTCAGGATATCTATGACTGGATGATAGGCGACTCCTCGACTGTAAGAAAGGCACCGTCCCTCCAAAAAGGTCACGTCCTCGCTGGCCACAGCCTTTCTGAACTCATACAGGAACCTGGATTTCCCCACCCCGGCCTCAGACATAATGGAAAAAGCCTGCCCCCTGCCCGCCTTGACTCGCTCCAACCCATCGAGCAGAAGCTCAAGCTCCCGTTCTCTTCCCGCAAAAGGCGTCAGTCCCCGCTCTGCACTGACATCAAACCTGGTCCTTCTTGTGCTGGGGGCGATGGCACGGTAGACATTGACCGGCTCTTGCTTGCCTTTGATCGCCCGCCGGCCCAAACCCTCAAAACGAAATAATCCTTCTGTGAGCTTGAATGTGTCCTCAGTAATAAAGGTTGTGCCCGGTTGGGCCTGTCCCTCCATGCGGGAGGCCAGATTGACCGTATCGCCGACTGCCTTGAACTCGACGCGTAAATCGTTGCCCACGGTACCCACCACCACCGGTCCGGTATGTATGCCGATTCTCATTTTAACAGGCGGGACATCTTTTCTCTCGTGTCTCAATTGGTCACTGAATTTTGCCATTTCCCGGTGAATGGCAAGGCTGGATCGAATCGCCCGTTGCGGTGCATCCTCCAAAGCAACCGGAGCGCCGAATAGAGCCATAATGCCATCACCGGTCATCTCGTTGACCGTACCCTCGTAGTCATGGACTTTGTGAATCAAGATTTCATAAACTTGATCCATAACGCCGTATGCTTCTTCGATACCCAGCAATTGCGACATCGGGGTAAAGCCCTCCATGTCGCAGAACATCACCGTCACCTGCTTGCGTTCGCCTTCGATCCGGTCTTTTTGAGACAGGATTTTTTCAGTTAAACCTTTGGGAAGGTACTTTTGAATTTTCGTTAGTTTTTCATCAAGTGAGAAGTCTTTAGGGGCTTGTTCAACAGGTAAGTTTAGCTTCGATCCGCATGCATCGCAAAAATTGCTACCAACTCGGTTGGTAGCCTCACATTGAGGGCAGATGAATTCAAATTTGGAACCACACTCATTGCAAAAATTAGCCCCTTCACGATTTTCAAAATGGCAATTTGGGCATTTCATTTTGATGCCCTCCATTTATCTTAGAACAGCTTGATTGGAGTGAAGGAACGCTGAAACCTTATGCAGAAAATACTGTAATTTGGTTTTAATGTCAATTATCAGGCCACCCGATATCATGTGGTTAAGTCTCGGAAGAAAATTTAAGGACGTCTTGCCAGAAAAGCAGATATCCGTCGATTGCTGATTGATTGAACGTATCCAATTTTTGACCAAAATACAAAAATGTTTGTTGGTGCTGTCAAATCAGACAAAGCATAATTTTTTTAATTTATGAATAAATAACAATACTAATTGTATGGCATGATGCATAAAATCGCCGCAGCTAGCAAAAAACCAATATTGACATATACCACATTGTGGCATATTATAAATCATCAAAAGGTGACAGGTCTACAACAAGCCCGTTCGTTCTGTTTATTGAATTGATGCTCGCCAACATTCGCCTTGATTTTATATGCGAATCTCGAATGTGACATGCCTATATACGGAGGTGCGGAATGGAAGCTATTATAGACTATCGAAAATGCAAACGCTTTTACCATCATTCGACAATTTTACTTGAAGATGAAAAATCGGGCTCCTTTTCTTACGGCAAAATTAACAATATGAGTGGAAATGGCATGTACTTTGAAACTGAATTTGCTTTCAAACGCGGAACAAGAGTCAAATTCAGTATTGATAATCCACCTTTTAAATCCTGTCCCAATTCATACATTGGAATCGTAAAATGGTGCAAGGAGCTTGGCGAAGACGATAACGCTAATTATCCATACGGAATTGGTGTGGAATTTTGTTAGCAGCTGCTTAGATTTAAGATAATTTCAATCTTTTACCCCTCATAATCAAAACCTCATATCTCATATCTGGAAATGGGGTTTTTTATTCATTCCTGAACTATACTGAAGTGACGCGTGCCCTTGGAAAAGCTTTAGTCAAGGAGGATCTGCAATACCTCCAATTTTCCTATGAAGATGCCTACAAGTCCATGGTGGATATGGGTTTAACGGAAGATGTGGCGGATTTGATCATCGGACTGGCCAAAGCAATAAACAGCGGCGAACTCTTAAACCACTATCAACGAACTCCAGGCAATACCACCCCAACGTCGATTGAAGCGTTTGCAGATACGTTTGCCGCTGCCTACGGAGACCAGCCGTAAAGACGGCCAGGGCACAATGCCCGGTTCGAAAAACACATTTTGACTCCTTTATCTAAAAAGAAAAGGAGTTGGAATATGCCGACTGCCGGGACAATACACAATATATAGAGTAAAGTCGTTGACAATTACCTATATATAGAGTAAATTCGACTAGCAAGAAGATTACTACACACAAATAATCTGTTTTAAAAATTAATCAGTCGAGGTGAAATAATCACTATGAGTTACATTTCCTGTCCCAAAAGCAAGGCCGAAAATAAAAAGCACGTTGCCATCTGCGAGAAATGCCAGCATCGTAAATCTTGTTCGTCGTACCTGAATTATCGGCAGCTTGAATTACCCTTAAAAAGCTAAAGGCGAAGTTATGATGCATAAAATGGTCGTTGAAGAGGAACAAGCGTTTTACAGTGATCTCAGAGATGAACCCTGCATCCTTTGCGGGGATCCGTACCTCTACGTTTTAGGCAGTTATACACCCGAGGAACCGAAGCGTTCCAAAAGCCGGGAAGGTAAGGCGCCTGTTCTTTACTATACGTTGTGCAAAAAGTGCTTCAACAATGGAAGCATTCCAACTGCTCGAATAGAGGCGGCTTACAAAAACAAATTCAACAAATTCGCCGCCTGACAAGCCGCAGCGTATTTTCAAAATCCATAAAAGAAACCTCACTTCTCTTCTGAGAAATGGGGTTTCTTTATTGAAACCATGGCGAAGAGAATTTCAGCGCAGAATCCTGAACACGGATTATGCTTTTGACGGTGGACGTCCCCGTGATCCTTTGATAGACTGAAACCCATTACACGCTTGACTTGACAAAACTCGGCGATTTCAATTAGGGCTTTCAGAAATATGAAATATAGAATCATATATCTCATTATTGCTGCTGCAGCGCTGGTCATCGGAGGAGTGCTGCTATTTTACTTGTTTTCCAGCGATAGCGATCTGCATCATTTCAACAAGCGTCCTGCGGCCCAAAAAGAAAAACCGGTTAACGTCATGGGACCGGATGCCGACAATTCAAGAAAAAAATTCGATACTACTGTTGGAAATGTCAATCGCCTGGAAGAAAACCTTGGGATTCCTGAAAAAGAAAAGCCGGTTCAAACGCATTCCGGCATTCAATCCGAAACGGCCAAAGATGAAAAAGAAAGTGAATTTGAAATTGATGTTTACGAGCTTAAGGAGTTGTTTCCGGATAATCTGGCGGTCCCGTCTGTTACCGATGAGGAGCGCCAGGCCAAAATAAAAGCCCGGGAGGCGCGCAATAGAGCCTACGGGTTGATTGCGGCCAACAAGGCCAGCGAAGAGCAGATTCAGGCTTACTATGAGCAGCAATCCCGACTAGCCGAAGACAGCATTGAAATTATAGAATTTATATTGGATAAATATGGAGAACAGCTCGGTGAGCGCGAGCGCGCAAAGCAGGAATTTCTATTGATCCAGTTTCAAAAGCGGCTGGACATTATTCCGAAAAGAAAACAGGAAGCGCTCGAGCGGCTCAAATAAATGCAATGCGAAAAGCACAGGCGCGGAGCAGTGATTGCCCGTGCTGATTTTCTTTTAAAGCAATTCCAGCAGCAACTCAATCAATTCCCATCCCCAGTAGGGCCGATTTAGCTCATCCGGGTCCGGTGCTTCATAATGGCTTTCCAAGGGCGCATTAAAATCCAGCAACTTGACGATATAATCCTTCATATCCATGCCGGTGCCGGTGATGTCGGTGTCGGTAAAATCCAGAATGCAGGTACAGTGGCTTTCATTGAACGGCCGAAAATAAGGTATAAAATAACCCGTATTTTCGCTCGGATAATACAAACCGTCATAAAGGTCCATCAGATTGGCCTGGTCGTCCGCCCAGTATTCCAGCATGGTCTCAACGTCGATATCCTCGTAAAAACGCTCGTAGGAATAGGATGAGTAATTCTGGTCCATGCTAAACTGGGTGTGGGCAATGCGGTCATCGGGGTATAGTGCTGATATCATCAAATTCATACTGCCGAAATCGTCAGGGTTGAAAGACTCCGGGAATTCGGCCAGCACCGGATCCAGGTTCCAGGCCTCCCGGATCTTGTTGTGCAGGGGTTTGGAATGCGGTTTATAGACCAGTTCATTGGGAGACGTAAGCATCTCGCCGGTGAGGTAAGCCGGGCCGGAATCGTTTAATAAAACGGCCTGGCCGACATTTAAATTTTCTCGCAGGAAATAATAGTTAGCCAATGCTCCGATACCGCCGGCACTGCATCCGGTGACCATCAATTTGGGTATGCGGGGAAACTTCTCATTCATCCAATCGATGACTGCCAGCACATTGGCATGCCCGGCGTGATGCCATACCAACTCTTCGCCGTTTTCCTGATCGGTATAAGTGACCCGGCGGTTACCGGTGTGCACATCACCGGTACAATAGGGAATGAAAACGATATTCCAGTAAAAGGTGGGCACCCGGTCCCAGGGATGGTTTCGTAACACGAAGGGTGACATGACCGCCGGGATACCCTGCATGTAGTCCTCGGGTATGCCGTTTGGATTGGCTGCTCCGCGCACACCTTCTTCTCCGCTGCAGCTGGGATAATCCCAGCATGCGCCGCCGGCCTCGAAATAAACCAGCACATTATCAGATATCGGGGAATAGTTAACAAAAAAGCGGTACGGGGAGCCGTTTCCGCAACTGGACTGCCCGCCCGGTTCAACGAGAAGCCAGGTCAAGTATTGCTCCCGGCATGAAACCAGAATCAAAGATACGAAAAGACCCGCCACAAGAAGATATTTTGCCAGCTTGCCCATCATCGACCTCGTTATGATTGGTTAATGTAAAGGAACACAAAATTCACTGCAAATAGACAATAAAGCGCATGGTATGTCAAGAAAATGATACGGAAAAAACCTTATTTTTACAGCAATTTACACATTTTTACAGTATTTGACAAAAACAGAACGGCAGCCGGCTTTTCTGATGAAGATCAAACCGTATATCGATATTTCATGAATGCCTCTAGTTTACGCTTATGTTCTCTGTGTGACTTATTTATTAAGGAAATTCCAGCACATATTCAAACAATGGCTTCTTTTTTTCAGAAGATAGACGAATTGCAGTTGGCCGGTTGCATTCGCCCTCATTCCATACGTAATGCGCGATTGGAGAAACCACGGCCTGATAGATACTGTAAAGAACAAGTTCATTTTTACCGCCATATTCCGGATTTTCCATCAGTGTTTTA
>JASFTL010000263.1:0-5997 GCA_050053555.1 Desulfobacterales bacterium | reverse complement strand
ATTGATGTAAATCATATTACCCGTGCCACCAGGATGGAATACGGATTGACCGTCTTTCGCGAAATACCACCACCCCATCTTTTCAGCTATCATTCGACTACATGTTTCTTTTTTTAAAATCCTGACACCATCCAATTCGCCCTGGTTAATGATCATTTTGCAATATCTTGCCAAATCACTGGCAGTGCTAAATAAACCAGTTCCTCCTGAAACAGTGACTTTATTCATACCGGCCATTGACTTCCCCCAGACAAAAGAGCCGTCTTTGTTTTTGTTCGGTGCGAGTCGATGCATTAAGGTCTTCGGTGGGTTGTACATCGTGTCTTTCATCATCAATGGAGTGAAAACATATTTTGTTGAAAACATATCCAGCGTTTCTCCTGATACCCGTTCCACAATAATTTGGAGCAAAGCGAAGTTGACACCGCTATATGACATTTTGTTATTTTTTGATTTTGATAGCGTTTTGCTTTTCGCATATTTAACAAATCTTTGGTTGGCCGGTATTTTGGTATGCGCAGTATCATATTTGAATCCTGAGGTGTGGGTTAATAGCTGCAATACGGTTATGTCTTCTTTATCGGTTCCCTTAAATTCCGGCATGAATTCAACAATTTTATCCTTAATACGAATTTTCCCCATATCAACTAAAACTAATATAGAAGTTGCTGTGGCAACGGGTTTAGTCACCGACGCAAGGTCGTAAATCGCATTTAAGCTTGCCGGTACCTTCTTATGTCCGAACACGCCTCCCTTTTTCATGTGCTGACCATAGGATTTTTGAAATAGCACCTCATTATCTTGCCCGATAATGATTGCACATTCATATATTAATCCTTTTTTAACGCCTTTTGTTATTCTCTCTTCGTATGCAGCAACTGTCGATGTTTCTGATGAAGATTGACCCGCATTCGCATCCCTGCGGCCTCCAGAAACAGAGCAGACAAATATAAATAACAATGCCAAATGGATAATACCTAAGCGGACTCCAGCATTTCTTCTACTTTTTTTCATTTTGGTCCTCCTTTTTAAAAAAAACGATTAGGGTTAACGTTTGCTTCTTAGGAGAAATGACAGAAAAGTAGGATTGCTGGTTCTAAATCCGGTGTGTTGTCGAAGGAGAATGAGATCAACTCGCGTTAGTCACGGTCAAATTATATGAACTTGGATTGGAAATTGAGGCGGAGGTCAACACGCTACTCCATATTGAATCAATGCTTTAGCATTAAAAAATTAGAGCTAAAATGTCAAATAATTAGTTTTCACCGGAAGGGGTCAGGTCTTCATTCTTCACAACCTGACCCAGCTACTGACTGAAACTTCAAAGGCCGGGCGCCTTTGGCGCCAGCCGGTAGGCTATTAAGCTGCGATGACTTATATTCAATCTTTCATTTTTCAAAGTGTAATCTGTGGATTAATTACGCTTGAATTTCCAACACCCGACCGGCTTAGTAAACTACTTCAGCCCACATATAACTAGAATTTTGCCACTTTGAAACGCTTATCACATTTACCTCTTGCCCTGTGTTCAGGACATCTATCACACCTGCAAATGTTCCGAAGATAGATGGTTTGTCCGATCGTACATTTATTGATTTTGCTCTCACTCGAAGCGTCTTTTCTGACAAAGACTTCGGCGGGGCGTTTGGTGAATGCGAAAAATACTGCGTTACCCAGTGCTTTTCCGCATCGTTGTAGTCGCCCAAGTACACCCATCCGCGTCCTTTTTGCTTTTCAACCAATTGAGCTGCAGGTGATTTTTGATATATTAAATTATTTTGTGATTTTTTAATTTCACCCTCTATTGAAGCGTATTTTTGTTCCAGCTCAAACCTTTTGGCGATCTCATTCTTTAATTCATTCTCCCTTCTCTGCAGCTGCTCTTTTAGTTCCGCTAGTTGATCAGCGTTGTCAGTGGCGCTTAAACTTGATATTTTTGCTCTTAGGTCCGCCAATTCCCTGGCACTTGCCGCAACCTGGGTCTCGAGCTCAGAGACTTTTTCTTTGTCTTCTTTTAATTTTTGTAAATTTTCTTCTTCTTTTTGCTTTTCTTCCAATAATAGCGCTTCATATGCCTTCCACCTTTTTCGAACCTCATCGGATTTAGAAACCGAAGCAAAATATTGAGCGAACCTGAGTCTCACAGCCACATTTTCATCTATCGCCTGCTCTACAAAGGTCCCGAGCTGTTCCAATTCTTTAATCTCAACTTCTCTATTTTGTATGTAGAAACTTACCCAGGTTGTTGTAGCTCCCAAAACCACTGTGCCTAAAAAAAACTGAAAAAATTTAAGCCATTGATTCATTTTTTACCATCCTGTTTGTTGAAAAAAGCGGGACGTTTTTGATTTGTTGCGTTTTTTAACCGGGAGTCTTTCGAGTTTTTTGGGAACATTGTGATTGAGTTTTGACGGTCTGCTTAAATTTATCCGCAGATCCTGCGGATTGCCGCAGATTATTTTTTAAGCTACGGGCAAGCACCAACATTTCCTATCAGCTAATTTAAAATTAATCAAGTCAGCTCCAATTGTACGCCCCTTCTTTTGTCCCAAGGTCTTTTCTTATTGTCAATGAAAAGAACCAATCGCTGTTTTGTTTGTTAGTGCTCAGTCATCTGCCAAAAAGAACCCATATCTTTCATGCTCCTGATTAACTCCATCAGATAATTCTGCATATGGGAAGCATAATCAGGGTCTAACCGTTTAGTAAAAAAATTACCCGAAAAGAGTCCAGCTACATCCGACACCTTATTGATTCCTTCTTCAGTACCAGCCTTAAAACCGCTCCAATTCCTTACATGCTCTTCCGACCGGAAGAGATTCATGGTACTTCAGGCATAAGGGAGATCGTTAAACCAATCTCTTAGAGGAACCGATGTATACCCCATTATACCTTCCGGTTCAGTATTCTGGATTATACCATCCTTCATTTCCACTTTAATTGGCGAACCACAATCCAGACAAGGAGCATCAATCTGCACTGTTTTTCCCGGAAAAAGCCAGCTGACCGCCAGCGATTCGAACCCTCATTGGGCAAACCACTTCTGTTGGCCGTCGATAGTGATACGGTATTGGGTAGGCAGGTTGTTGAACGGGGGAAATGAGCAGATATAATCGGTGTTGGGAAACAACCAGCCAGGAAATTCAGGAGAAAAGAGCTCATGCAATGCTTTTCGCCCCTCTTCTACCGGCACATCCAATTCTGATGCAATCTCGGTGTAGTGAGGCGCCTGCCCGGTTTCCATCATGTATTTCATAATGATTTGAAAAATCGTTATACTTGTCAAGAAAAATCTATTTGAACAATAAGATTGGGTCTTGATTTGTGATTAATTTTAAAACTACAATCACTGGTCAACACTTGACCTGAATTACTGATGGCAAACTCCATTCAGATGGATGCCTTCGCCCAGTTAATGATAAGAAAGGGCCCGTTGAAAATATTTCCTGGACGGATGCACGAAATTTCATCAGAAAACTCAACGAAATTGAGGAAACTGATAAATATCGTTTGCCAACAGCTGCCGAGTGGGAGTATGCCTGCCGAGCGGGGACCACCACCAAGTTTTGCTTTGGAAACGACCCGGATATGATAACTGAATAGGCATGGATAACATCGAATTCCGATTAGAGAACTCATCGGGTTGGAGAAAAGAAACCTAACCCTTGGGGTCTTTACGATATGCTTGGCAATGTTTGGGAATGGGGTGGCGATTCTCCTGGTAGCTTCAGGATAGCCCCTAGCGGAGACATGATCAAGCTGTGGGGTAGCTCTTGGTCGGAATCCATGTCTGGGTGTTCTGAGTTCCTCTGGGACAGCTCGGATAGCCGGAGAAACGATCATGGTTTTCGCTGCCTCAGGGATATAGAATAATTTGCGGCAGGACGGACCTGAAGCCAAGTTGGAACTTTAATTGACGGAATGATATCGCAGCTTTTCGTAAGCGTTTAAAACTGAATACATGTTGGCATCTGAAATCAATTACGTTCGGCGAAACCAGAGGAAGCTTACTTGGCCGGAACGCTCTTTTGCTTCAAAGACGGCTGACCGCGGGCCGCAATTGCGGCCAAGAGGAAATAAAGGATGCCCAGGCTGACGGGCAATCCATTTGGGCCGAACACGTCCATGGCACCTCCCGCAATCGGGGTTCCGACCAGGCCGCCGACGCCCCACATCATGGCAAACGCCGCGTTTCCCGCCAGCAGCATGCTGCCCGAAAAGCGATCGCCCAGTTCGGCCAGCGCCACGGTGTAACCCCCGAATGCCGCCGCACCCCACAAAAACAACAGGGGCCAGAGCATTACGGTTGTCGTGATCGCAAACGGCAATGCCAGACTGCCTGCCACTGTTATGAGGGCACAAGCGACCAAAACGGGGCGACGCGACAGGAAGTCTGCGGACCAGCCGATCGGGTATTGCATCAGGACGTTGCCGGATATCATGACACCGAGCGCAATGGCCGTGACGCGCTCGGTGAGACCGAAATGCAGGCCATAGACCGGCAAAAGGGCGAGTACGGCCTGTTCGAAAAAGGCAAAAATTCCCATGGCCATCAAAAGCACGGGGGCCAACGGCAGAAACGTCCGAATCGATCCTTTCTCGCCCGCCGTGAACTCCGGGAGTCGGGAACGAATAAAAAACAGGCCCGCAGCGGTTATCAACAGGATGATGATAACAACGAGAAATGGCGCCCGGCCGCCTGAGCCGGTTACGGCCAGCAAAAAAGGACCCAGGGCAAAGCCGGCTGCGAGGATCGTGGTGTAAAACCCCATGATGCGGCCGCGGTTCCGGCTGTTGGCGAGCTCATTGATCCAGGTCTCGCTGATGACGTAAGTACCGTTGATCGCCATACCCAGTACGAACCGCATGGGGAACCAGAACAAGATGTGCTGGAACGCGCCGATGAACAGGATGATCACCGCTGCTAGCGCTATAGAAAGTAAAGCGAAACGGGCTGTGCCCAGGCGCTCAGCGAATCTCGGGATCAGCAGAGCAGAAACGATGATCCCTAACGGTGTCATGGCCGAGTTGAGACCAATGAGAGTTGTGCTGACACCCTGTTTTTTTAAGATCAGTGCCAGCAAAGGATACATGAGACCCAGTGCAATGACAAAAACACTGGCGGTGGCGATAACCGCACCGATCATCACCCAGGAATTATCATGCGAAGTGTCGGAAGTCGGCATAAGTGATCCGTTAAGATTTCAGCAAATATGATTCATTCAATCTAAATGAATGGGCCGCAACTTGTAAAGTATTGTATTATCTCAAAGTGATGTTGATTTGAAATGAAAATATCCAAACGCTCACGATACTGCGGATATCATAATTTGTCGGTGGACGGAACTGATTTTACAATCATCAAAGTTAAGATATGCTTGACCTGACAGCCACCAATTATGGTAACTGTAATTTTACCAGAGTTGGGATTTCATCTACGTACCTCAAGTTCAGGCAAACTTGGAGATTTCTCAATGTATCACCAGTTTCCAGAATTATTAATTTTGATTGAAAAAATCCCTCGATTTGGATATAAATCCGTATAACCTATTTCTGATTCTCCTTATTCTACTGACCCGAAGCGGTTCATCATTTTCAGAATTGAATCCTCTTTCTCACCTGACTTTTACGCTCCTTCGAAAGTACAGATACTGAGTTCCACTGTTTGAAACCTTTAAAAAAGGAGGCGCCATTATGGCAGATGAAGGTTTTAAACGTAAGCTCACCGCCATCCTCAGTGCTGATGCTGTCGATTACAGCCGCCTCATGGGCGATAATGAAGAAGCTACCGTCCGAACCCTAAATACTTACCGTGAGGTGTTTACTTCTCTTATCCAACAGCACAACGGCCAAGTACTGGACTCCACTGGCGACAATTTGCTTGCTGAGTTTGTAAGTGTGGTCGACGCTGTGCAATGCGCTGTCGCCGTTCAAAAAGAAATCAAAGCCCGCAATGATGAATTACCAAAAGACCGCAGAATGCAGTTCCGCATCGGT
>JASFTL010000262.1:0-6004 GCA_050053555.1 Desulfobacterales bacterium | reverse complement strand
ATGAGCTCGAAAAAGAGGCGCAGGGATGACAGGTACATGCGCCCAAATGTCCGGTAAATCATTACCACAAGGACGGCCATATGCGGTTTTTCCCGAACAATCCGAACCCCGATGCTTACTACGAACCCAATTCGTTTGAGGGTCCGGTTGAAAATGCCGATTTTTCCGAACCCTCGTTGAAGATTTCAGGCGACGCCAGCCGTTACGACCACCGTGAGGGCAACGACGATTACGGCCAGCCGCGTGCGCTGTTCAATCTGTTTGGTGACGATCAGAAAGCGCGGCTCTTTTCCAATATCGCCGAGGCGATGCAGGGCGTGCCGGACAATATCGTTGAAAGCCAACTGGGCCATTTCGAGAAAGTGCATCCGGATTACGCCGCTGGTTAAACTGGCTGAAACCGACTAGTCTGCCTTCTACGGGAAACCAGATAAACCGGAGTGAGGCCTTTCTTTAAGGCCCCATTTATTTATTGTGGTCAGGTGCCTATAAGGTGCCGAAGAAATGATTCCATGTAAATTGTGTTTTTTCCATAGTCCCGCAGGAGACCGACAACCTCGGTTTGACTGTGGGAATAACACTGGCTGCGAATACATTGGTTGCGGTTAGCTCCGGTGGTCTATTCAAATTAGCGTATCATAGTTTTTATGAATCACATCTCTATGCCAAAAAAATTAACTATTAGATTGTTCAGCCATCTTCGAAGCACCTTAAAGGAATAATGCTGTTTGGCTATTTCATAATTCGTATTAACCATTTTTTTTCTGACTTCAGGAGATTCTAACACATCCATTACCTTATGCACATTTTCTCGAGTCAGATATCCATCCATTACAATTAAATCAAAACCCTTCGGCTCAATATCTTTTACAAAAATAGCGTACCGATTGATAAGCAACGGCTTTTTAAAATAAATAGCCTCAAGAAAAGCGTTGCCAAAGCCTTCATACAAGCTTGGATAAGTGATAAAATCAGCATGAGGATAGACGTCCCAGAGGGATAATTGATCATGATTATTTATCTCAGGATTCATTGGATCTGCCATATGAATACTAACGAGCCGAAGATCAACCCCGCGTTCCTTGGCGGTTTCTTTTAGCCATTGTGAATATTCAAGACCCTCATCTCCAGCTTCATGAGATATTACCAGTTTGTAACGAAAATCATTTAATTCCTCAACCAGTTGAATTGCATGCTCTATACCTTTCCGTTGGACGATACGTGTTGGCTGCAAAATCATGACGTCATCAGGTTTTAATCCGATTAATTGCCAGAATTTTTCGGTTTGCTTTTCATCAATTTGCGGAGGGTTTTCAAAATCCAGTACATTTGGAATAATAGTTGACGAGATACCTGTACGAAGCGCCAGCTCCTCCTGCGCGGCAGAATTAATGACCACATGCTCGATATTGGGGAGGTTCGGTGGAAATGCCATCCGAAGATAATCACCAACAGCGTTCACGCTAAAACGAGTCCTTTCCCAGTAAAAATCATGATGATGGGCTATGGTAGGGATTTGTGATTCAGCGATGATTTCGGTTAGAGCCAGCCCCAAAGAAATATGCATCGGGATAGTCAGAATGTTTTCGGCAATTAAAAGATCAAGATTAAATTTTGCGATGAATTCTCTGAGTCTTTTTTTCAAAAGAGCCTTCAATTGATCAATGGCATCTGTTACCGATGGATCACGACGTTTTTTCCCAAAAACTTGCTGGTTGATCCAAAGGTTTTGTTCCCATTGAAAAAAGGCTTGCGGAACAAAAAAGCTCCTTTCAGGATTGCGGTCCAACAGCCCGGCAAACCAGAAATAGCCATGCCCAGCTTTTTTTAAAACCTGTGCCCACTTGCTGGCTTCCAACGTAACGCCATCTGTTCCCGCAAAACGGGTTGAGACAAATCCGATATTTATGCTCATGACAATTAACCTATAATTTTGACATGCTTTGATCGAAATATTGTTGCCTTAAACATTTCGCAATACTATCACATAGAATTAGAAAAAGCTTAAGTTAGTGTCAATTTTAAATTAAACTCTAAAAGTCGGAAAGTATTGTTTTATAATTGGCCCAATTGAAATACTGAATAATGTTTTGGGAGGTGCCGTATGGCTAAATATACTCAATTCATAAATGATGGCAAATGAAATTCGAGGTTCCCTATGTCAATTGAATACGGATCATTTTTCTTTGATAATTAGAACCAGCTTCGCATAAAGATTCCAATCATATTCCAGCATTAAGAGGACAATGAAATGTCAGGAGTCACGAAAAAAACTCATAACGATTTAATGGCTCTTGAGAGGTTAATCCAATCGAATGATTCTCAGCAATTGGCAGATTTTTTTAAAAATGCATTACCCGTAGAATTCGTCCGAGATTTTACAGCTTGGCTAATGAAGACCAATTTCGCCTAATTGAATTGATTGGCCCAGAAAAGTCGGCAGAGTTGATCTCCAAAATTTCTGGTCTTGGCTCTACAACCATTATCGAACAACTTCCTTCAACTCAATTCATTCAAATTGTAAAGGAGATGTCTGACGATCAACAGGTCAATCTTCTCAGAAAGATTGGAGCAGAAAACGCTGAGGCAATACTGGAGGAAATCAAACCCCAGAAAGCAAAAAAGATCCGCAAGTTAATGAGCTATGCTGAAAACACCGCCGGTGCCTTGATGATTACCGAATACTTGGCTTACGCCAGTCACCAGCAAATAGAGGCTATCTTAGATGACCTTAGAAGGCATGGCGAGAAATACTCAGATTATGATATTCAATATGCTTACGTGGTTTCCGACACCGACAAACTTGTTGGCGTTCTTCGGTTGTACGACCTTTTGATGACAGCGAAACATCGGCCGGTTAGTGAAGTCATGGTCAAAGATCCTTTGAGCGTAAGTGTTAATGCACCACTTCGAGAATTAAGGGACTTTTTCAGGCAGCACAATTTTTTAGGTGTGCCTGTTATTGATGATTTAGGAAATCTTGTTGGCGTCGTACGCAGCTCATCGGTGCGAGAAGCTGCTAATAAGCGCAACAATCAACTATTTCTGAAATTTGCCGGTATAGTGGGCGGCGAAGAATTTCGAACCATGCCGTTGTTTAAGAGATCCTCCCGCCGGCTGTCTTGGCTTAGCATCAATATTGTCCTGAATATTCTTGCCGCCAGCGTGATTGCCCTTTATCAAGACACGTTGGAAAAAGCCGTTGTACTGGCAGTATTTTTGCCCATCATATCTGACATGAGCGGATGTTCAGGAAACCAGGCAGTCGCAGTCAGCATTCGTGAGCTGACATTAGGGCTTGTTAGGCCGCGCGAATTAATTCGTGTCTTAAGTAAGGAATCCACTATTGGAATTGTCAATGGAATTGTGCTGGGCGTGTTGCTCGGAGGTGCAGCTTTGCTGTGGAAAGGCAATCCCTACCTCGGTTTGGTTGTGGGTGTGTCACTTGCAGCAAATACATTTGTTGCTGTAAGCTTCGGTGGCTTAGTCCCGCTGATTTTAAGAGGAATGCGAACTGATCCAGCCTTGGCTTCAGGGCCGCTTTTGACAACTATTACAGATAGGTGCGGTTTTTTCTTTGTTTTAAGTGTTGCTTCATTTTTACGTCCAAAATTATCCGGTTAGCTTTTAGAAAATCATAAGGAGGTCTCATGGAAAAACGTCAAAAATTTTCCATCTGGTATGTTCTGCTGGGGGTCTGGTTTGTTTTGATTTTGCAAAATTATATCACCACTATGTTTGCCGTAAAAACAATACCCTACAGCGAATTTTTAAAATTGTTAAAAGAAAAAAAAGTTGTTGAAGTCGCCATCAGTACCAATCAGATTCAGGGCAAGATCAAAGACGACGCAGCCGGCAAAGAACAGATGTTTAAAACGGTAAGAGTGGACCCGGACACATCAAAACTTCTGGAGCAATATGAGGTCAATTTCAAAGGCGAGATCGAATCGCGTTTTCTGCCGACGTTGCTGTCATGGGTTGTGCCGGTATTTTTATTTTTCGGCCTCTGGTTTTTTCTGATGAAGCGCATGGCCGGCCAGCAGCCGGGCTTTATGACCCTGGGCAAAAATAAGGCTAAAATTTACATGCAGGAAGAAATCGATGTGCGCTTCGAAGATGTGGCCGGTGTAGATGAATCGAAACAAGAATTGATGGAAGTGGTTGAATTCTTATCTGAACCGGACAAATTTACCGAAATTGGTGGTAAAATTCCCAAAGGCATTTTGCTGGTAGGCCCCCCGGGAACCGGTAAAACCATGCTGGCCAAAGCCGTTGCCGGTGAAAGCGGTGTGCCGTTTTTCAGCATGAGCGGATCGGAATTTGTGGAGATGTTTGTAGGGGTGGGTGCAGCCCGGGTCAGGGATTTATTCGAGCAGGCCAAGCAAAAAGCGCCCTGTATCATATTTATTGATGAGCTTGATGCCCTCGGCAAGGCGCGCGGTTTTGGTACGGTGGGTGGCCACGATGAGCGCGAGCAGACCCTCAACCAACTCCTGGTGGAAATGGACGGATTTGATCCCAACGTGGGTGTGATTTTGCTGGCGGCCACTAACCGGCCCGAAATACTGGATCCGGCGTTGCTGCGACCGGGACGATTTGACCGCAACATTCTGGTGGATCGGCCTGACAAAAAGGGGCGTGAAGAAATTTTAAAAGTTCATTTGAAAAACATAATAGTTTCTAAAGATGTCGACCTGTCAGTCCTGGCCGGTATGACGTCGGGCATGGTGGGGGCCGATCTGGCCAACCTGGTAAACGAGGCCGCGTTGCTGGCGGTCCGCCGCAAAAAGAAAAAAGCCGGCATGGCGGAGTTCGAGGAGGCGGTTGAGCGGGTCATCGCCGGTTTGGAAAAAAAGAACCGGCTGATCAACCCTAAAGAAAGAAAAATCGTTGCCTATCACGAAATGGGTCACGCGATTGTCGCATTGTCTTTGCCCGGCACCGAGCCGGTCCAAAAAATATCGATCATCCCTCGCGGCATTGCCGCCCTGGGGTACACCATGCAAACCCCAACCGAAGATCGCTTCCTGATGAGCAAAGCCGAATTGCTTAACAAAATTTCAACGCTGCTGGGCGGCCGTGCGGCCGAAGAAATCGTATTCGAAGATATTTCCACCGGCGCCCACAACGATCTGGCCAGAGCCACTGACATTGCGCGCAGCATGGTCAAAGAATACGGCATGAGCGCAAAAATCGGCCAGGTCTATTTTGCCCGGGAAAAAAGAAATCAGTTTCTTAATGTTCCAATGGAAGGTGCAGTCGAATACAGCCAAGCCACCGCTGAACTCATCGATAACGAAGTCAGAGAGATCATCAACGATCAGTATGCAAAAACACGCAAAATTCTTGAAGACCGAAGGGATATTCTCGACAAGGGCGCACAGCTGCTCCTTGAAAAAGAAAAAATTGAAGGAACGGAACTGAAGGACCTAATGGACGATATTTAATCGCAGTCGGCCAAGGACCGCCAGAAAGGAGATTGAATATGACTGCAAAAAAACAAGAAAGAAGACGTCTGACAGATAAAGAACTGGAAAACATCAAAAAGGACTTGCTTGAGAGAAAAAGGCAAATGTGGGATGAAATCAGTGATGATATCGATGAAGATGTTCGCGATGAACACCAGGAATTAATCCAGGTGGCGAAAGACGGGGGAGATAGGGGACTGGCAGCGCTAAGAGAAAGTACTGTTTTTTCATTGATAAAATTAAAAGTAGAGGAAATCGAGACGATCGAGGATGCCATTCAAAGAATCGAAGCCTTAAAATATGGACGCTGTCGGGATTGCAGCCGCTGGATCAGACCTGCCCGCCTTCAGGTTCAACCATATGCCGTTCGTTGCCGCGCCTGCCAGGAAAAGCGGGAAAAGTTAAAATGAATATAGGCCAGCTCACATCTACCGGATTTGTAAAACCAAAAAGGTCGTCATGTAGAATTGATAGACAAATCGTTAAATTAGTTGAAAGATGCAATCGGGCACGCGTAAATATTAGAAGGTAACTAA
>JASFTL010000261.1:0-6034 GCA_050053555.1 Desulfobacterales bacterium | reverse complement strand
ATTGTGGAAAGCAAATTGACGCTCGATCATGAAAAACGGCGGACCATCAACCGCAAGCTGCATGAGATTATCGCCGACGAGAATCCCTATACGTTTCTGTGGACCATTACCAATTACGCCGCTTATAATAAAAAATTAAGACGCGTGGCCATTCATCCGTACAAGTTTTTTTCCTTTGCAGATGACTGGTTCATACCCAAATCTGAACAACGCTAAGTTCTTTTTGTTCGTCTGAATTGAACTTGAACTGCAGGGTATCTTTCGAGATGCCCTGCTTTTTTAAAAGCACGCTGCGCCATGAAACTCGCTTCCATCAAACCCATTACGATATTGATCTCCAGGGAACTGGCGATCGCCGTCCTTTTGCTTTTGGGAGTCAGTTTTGTGGTCTTCCTGATTCTGTTTTTATCCCCCGGTGACCCCTTCAACAGTCTGCTCAAAGAACAGATGACATCGGCGGTCGGGAGCAACCCGGGCGAATCCGCACCCTGGTATTCCCAGTATCTGTTGTGGCTTGTCAATATCACACGGGGAAATTTGGGCACATCGATGCGAACCGGCCTGCCCGTATTAAACGAAGTCATTCGGGTGGGGATCAACACGCTTTACCTCACGCTGGGATCGTTGCTGGTCACCCTGATGATCGCCGTTCCCATTGCCATTGTTTCAGCCAGGCACGGCCTTACGCCGGCCAACTGGATATTGACCATGTTCACCTATGTGGCTTCGGCGCTGCCGGTCTTTTGGCTGGCCTATATCGTCATTTATATCTCCATGCACCGCTTTGGCCTGTTTCCCCTGGCATTCGGTTCCGGTACCCAAAAGTGGAGCTGGCTATATTTCGCCTTGCCGGTTTTGGTGCTGGGCCTGAGCAACGGCACCATGGGTGAGGTGGTGCGGCATATGCGTGAGGAATTGAGTCGCGTATTTTCCGAAGAGTATATCTGCACCGCACGGGCCAAAGGCGCATCGATCTGGAAGCATGCTTTTAAAGAGGGGCTCTTAATTCCGATCACCGAAATCATTGCCGCCAAAATTCCGTATATTCTGGGCGGTGCCGTCGTGGTGGAGCAGGTGTTCAACTGGCCGGGAATGGGCCGTATGGCCTGGCAGGCCGCCCAGGACAGAGATTATCCGCTGATTATGGCAATTACGTTGATGGCCACCATATTCGTCAGATTGGGTAGTTTAATTCACCGCACAGTGCATATTGTGGTCAATCCGCGCGCCTCCCGTGAATAATTGAACATATTATTTAACCGCTGACGAACGCAGACAAACGCAGACGTACACAGATCTCTTGGCCGAGCGACCTGCTCGGCCAAAAACAGTCATCCCGCCACGCGGGAAAAAATGAACTCAACCTGGAAAAAACGAATATGTTTACCAATGATACCCAGTCGAAAGAAGTAAGACTAACTGTTTGCCCGAAGGGCCTGACTGGCAATCTCCGGCCAGGTCGGCCGGAGATTTGTCTGCGGGTGTCTCGCGGTTAATTAAAAAATTCATATGAAAACGTATAAACAAACGACTACCGAGTCCAGCGATGCTGCCGGGGTGCCGTTCTGGAAAAAGGCCGCACCCGTCGACCTGGTTTATATTGGCTACGGGCTGTTTATCGTTTTGCTGGTGGTCATTTCCTATATATTGGGCGCCACTCACTTTTTACCTTTTGATCCCCAGGAAATCAACATGGATCTGCTGATGGCGCCGCCGCAAACCGATGGCCATCTGCTGGGCACCGATTTTATGGGCCGCGATATCCTGTCACGGCTGATTATCGGCATTCAGGCCTATTTCCTGCCGGGCCTGCTGGCCATCGGAATTGCCCTGGTGTTGGGCACCTGCTTTGGGGTTATGGCCGGCTATTGGGGCGGTGCTCTGGATACGATCTCGACGTATCTCAGCAACCTGCTCAACTCCTTTCCACGGCTGGTCCTGATTTTGCTGATGGTGGCCGCTTTTAAGCCGAATATCTACCTTGTCATGGCGGTAGTGGGCATTACCAATATTCCGACGGTGGCCTCGCTGATTCAAAGCAAAATTCAATTCCTCAAACAAAAAAATTTCATTGAAGCCGCCACCGCCCTGGGTCTTAAAAGCGTTGCCATCATTTTCAAGCACATTTTGTGGCACAATTGCCGCTCGGTACTGATTATTCAGGCCACACTGGGCATGGCCGAAGCCATTCTGATTGAAACCAGTCTCAGTTACCTGGGATTCGGAGTTCAGGAGCCGACCCCGTCCTGGGGAAATATGGTTCAGTCCGGCGCCAACTATTTTATGCAGGGCAAGTTCTGGCCTTCAACCGCGCCGGCACTGACAATTCTGCTGACGATCATGGGATTTCATCTGCTCGGTGACGGCCTGAACAACACACTGGAAAGAAAGAGGGACCAATGACCGCCGCACCGGTTTTAAAAATAGAAAATCTGCGCACCTTTTTTTATTCCAGAAGCAAACAGGCTTTTAGCCGCGCGGTGGACGGCGTCGATTTAGCGTTGGAAAAAGGCGAGACCCTCGGTATTGTCGGCGAAAGCGGCAGCGGCAAAAGTGTTACGGCCCTGTCCGTAATGGGTCTGGTCACGGCCGAACCCGGGGTGGTCAGCGGAAAAATCGGGCTGAAAACCGAGGGGATTCAAAAGAACCTGCTTCAGAATATTGAAGAGTATGTGCAGACGAGCCCAAATAATGGTTACATGATGCAAATATCCAAAGACAATTCCGGCTGGCAGAGACATGTCGACAGGCTTATGCGGGGCGTGCGCGGCAAAGAGATTGCCATGATATTCCAAAATCCCAAAGCGGCCCTGAATCCTTTCAGCAGCGTCGGCCGGCAGATCCAGGAAGCGGTTTTGCTGAACACATCGATTAAAAGTCCCCGCCGGGCCAAAGAGCGGGCCCTGTACTGGCTGGAACAGGTAAGAATCGATTCGCCGCAACTTCGCTACGACAATAACCCCTTCGGCCTCTCCGGCGGCATGTGTCAACGCGCCATGATCGCGATGGCCCTTTCCTCGGAGCCCTCGGTTCTGATTGCGGATGAGCCGACCACCGGGCTGGACGCCACGATTCAGTCCAAAATTGTCAGTCTGCTTGCTGAGCTCAAATCCAGCGTCGGGGTAACGACCCTGCTCATCAGCCACGATATTGATGTCATCAAAGCCCTGTCCGACAAGGTGGCCGTCATGTACGGCGGCAGTGTTCTGGAATACGGCCCCTCCCGGGACATCCTGTCGAAGGTCGATAATGAAAAGCATCCTTATACGGCAGCGTTGCTGGCCTCGATTCCGACCCCCCGACAGATCAGGGAAAAATCCCATCTGCAGGCCATCAAAGGCGATGTGATCGATACCATCAATTTGCCTCGCGGCTGCCGCTTCTATTCTCGCTGCCGCCAGGTAACCGCTCAAATCAGGGAGCAATGTAAACACCGCGAACCGGATTTAAGGGAGATCGCTTCCAATCAACGGGTGCGCTGCTGGCTCTATTTTGATGCATAAAAGAGTTTAAGGGAGAAAGGATCGCTTCACGCAAAGACGCAAAGGTTTTTTATTTAAATAGTTTTTCTTGGCGGGCTTTGCGGTTTGGCGTGCAAAATAAAATAGCGGGTGTTCAACATAGGATGCCGGTAGAAAGAACAAATTAAGGCTAATGAGCACAACCAACACCATACTGGATGTTCAGAATCTGAAAAAATATTATAAACCGCAGGGAGGTGTATTTTCGGCTTTCAAAGGCAATGGGAATGTGATTCCGGCGGTGGATGACGTGAGCTTTTATATCAAGCAAAATGAGACCATGGGATTGGTCGGTGAAACCGGCTGCGGAAAGACAACCATTGGCCGAACCCTGCTGAAATTGACACCGGCCACCGCGGGCAAAATCACCTTTAACGGTACAGACATCAGCCGGTTGTCTGCCGGCCAATTTCGCCCCTTTCGCAAACAGATGCAAATGATTTTTCAGGATCTTGACGCCGCCTTGAATCCCAAAATGCGCGTCAAGGCGATTCTCAAAGAAGCGCTTACCGTACACCGCCGTTTAAGCAATGCGGATATAGACCGCCGAATCAGAGAACTTCTGGAAATGGTCAATCTCAAAAAAAGCAAGCTCAGCAACTTTCCAGGTGAGCTTTCAGGCGGTGAAAAACGCAGGGTTGGAATTGCGCGTACGCTGGCTGTGGGAGCGCGTTTTATTGTGGCCGATGAACCCACCAGCGCACTGGATGTGTCGATTCAGGCCCAGGTGGTGAATCTTTTAAGAAATTTACAAAAAGAATTAAGCTTGTCATATCTTTTTATTTCCCACGATTTAAGGGTGGTGGAGCTCATCAGCCACAAAGTAGCGGTCATGTACCTGGGCCAGATCGTGGAGATGGGAATGGCCGGTCGCATCGCCAACACACCGCGACATCCCTATACGGCCGTTCTTTGGTCTTCACTGGTCGACAAAAAAAGCGATGAGTCTATCAAGGTCCCGCCCATCCCCAACGATGGCGGCTGGGGCGTGTTTGATTTTGAGCGGCCGCAAAGCGGTTGCCGGTTCGCCCCGCGCTGTCCGGTCCACCTCGCCAAAGGGCGCCCGTCTATCTGTACCGACCCGGCTTCATCCCCCCGGCTGCAAAAAGTCGACGCAGCCCATCAGGTCCGCTGTAATTTTCCGCTTTAGTCTTTCATCGTCCGAATGCGCAACATCGGCAACACCCTCCTCGAGGTGCCCGGAGCCTCTCTGCTTGCGAGCATTATTCAGGTTTTCCTCAAGGATTGCGGTCCGCTGCCGATATACAAAATTAGAATACACAATAAGCCGGGCGCATCAATCCGGTCGCCAAAAGGAGAAATAAACATGCAAACACTGACTTTAAGCAAATACCGTCAGCTCAGTCATATGAAAATTCTGGGATCAATGATGGTTCTGACACTAACGTTAGCCATTTTTTACGGATGTTCGCACACCGAAAAAGTGCTGGTACCCCCTAAAGTCGAATTAAACGCCTATCGCAGTATCGGTGTGATTGAATTTTCCACCAACGCTGAAGATACGCTGAAAACCTATGTGACTCAAAATTTCATCCAAAATGTCCAGTCGGCCCAACCCGGTACCCGTATCCTCGAGCTTGGAGACCAAGAACAACTGTTACGCGCATTGGGTCACAGCCGGATCAACCCGGAAACCATTCAGTCAATCGGCAGAAAGTACAAGGTCGATGCCGTCATATTGGGTCATTTGCAGGTATCCACCATAAAGCCCAAAATAAACGTCTTTACGGCGGCCAAGGCCTTGAACGCCAAGGCCTATATTGAGGCCGCCCTGAGAACCCGAATTTTAGAAACCGACAGCGGCGCCACATTATGGACCAAGGCAACCACCGGTAAAACTCAGGTGGCGCGAATAAATCTGATGGAAGGAGGCCCCATCAGTTTTGGTGTGAGTGATCCCAAAGAAAAATACGGAAAACTGGTCCCCGACCTGGTGTATGTCAATACGCATGACTTTCGATCGACTTATGAGTATCGAACCATAAAATAATTTTGCATGAAAATAGATGAGAATCTTTTACGTTATTTACGATAGAAGATATGGATCAACGTCGCCCCGGGGCTCCGCCCGGCTTGCGATAATTAACGATTCGAATCGTATTTTCATCAACCCGCTCAGCTCTGACAATTGTCCGCTGGAAATCCCAGGTAATATATCCGAACACCTGACCGTCAGGTCCCGCTATGGATCGGATTCCGGTTCCCGCATATATTTCGACAAAATCATGCGGGGTTTGTTGAACAAAAAGCCTGCACGTTTCGTTACGGATCTCTAGCGTTTTATCATCATTCTTTATGCTAAAAACTGACAATGCGCCACAGCGGTAAATATCGAAATCTGCCTTGTTCTTTTTTATTCTTTCAAGGATGGACTTCTGCTCGTCATCAGAATGGGTCTTAATGGTCTCAAATCTCCGAGCGCTGCTGGCGCAACCTAAGATCAAAATAAGGATAAGAACGCTTATGCCGAGTGTGTTTTTAATGCGCAAGTT
>JASFTL010000260.1:0-6071 GCA_050053555.1 Desulfobacterales bacterium | reverse complement strand
TTGGCAAATATATCATAAGGCAACTGCTGGTGGTGGCTGGCGCGAAACCAAAACCGGTCTTCATTGGTTCGCAAAACGTCCTGGGGTTCGTCTTTATATCCGTACCTGTCGCTTGAGTCACCGGCGCCGTCATCCACTTTTCGATCTGAGAAGCCATCGAGCATGATCGTACCCTGCGTCCGTTCGCTGAGAATATACCGGTATTCGACTCCGGGTTTGAATCCGCGTTTGGTCATATAATCGGAATAAAAAGTGGCATCGGAACTATCAGAAATTGCCCAGAAAAAGGGCTGTATGTATTCTAAACCTTTTCGATCTGAACTGGCAAATTGGGGCATCAGAAACCCACTTTGCCGATCGCGATTTGCCGGGTAGTAAAAGTAAGGTGAATACAATACCGGTACATTTCTCACACGCATAGTGGCATGCGTTGCAGAGCCGGAGCCATCCGCTTTAATTTTAATATCTTTGCCGGTAAGTTTCCAATCCGGTTTTTCTCCCTCGCAGGTGGTGAAAGTGGCCTCATCAATGCGGTATGTATTTTCGCCGGTCTTCTGAATTTTGGTTGCCGTGATATGAAAATTGTTTTCTTTGAGAAACAAATAGGCATCTTCAATGGAACCCACCTGCCGATCGAGATCAATTTCGAGCTGACTCCCGGACAGAATATCCCCGCCCACGGTCAGGACAACGTTGCCCTTGGCATAAGCATGCATGGTCTTGTGGTCAAACCGAATAAAATCCGCCGTCAGCTGTTTGTCGGCTTTGGATACTTTAACATTGCCGCGCGCTGTATATTGATCTAACTGGCGATCATAGCCGAGCTCATCGGCCTCAATCACCCATGGTTGTTGAGTGTCGCCTTTAAAAATTTGATCTGCTTTCAGTTCACTGATTTGGGCTCTGGCTTGATCCGGATTTATAAAAGAAATGAACACCAATCCTGCCAAACAAGCTGCCTGGATGGACTTCTTCGAGACGCAAATTCGATGGAAGCGGCTGAATCGTTTCCGTTCGGAATCTTCCGGCTTGATTTTTTTTTGTGTTATGGATTGAAACATTCAATCAGGTCTTTTTTAATTCCCGTCCGGGCATTATACAGCTTTCTAACATGCTGCTTCGAATGACGGAATTGCGGCCTAAGGGATTGTCGAAAAAAACGTAAGAATACCAGAACGTATTTTTTACAACCACTATAAAGCGCAACTGTTAAACCTGGGCTTGCGTTCATATATCTTGAATATAATTACGATTTAGGATATAAATCCAAGTAAATTAAATATGTCAAGATATTGTTGGAAAGTCAATTGAGCTGAAAATCATGAGCTTTCGAAGTTCATTGACTGGTTTCGGGGCCGAACTGCCGGTGTCGTTGAAACTTCCATTCAAAACTTGTAGTTGCCCACATTCCCTGTAATCGAACTCGCATGAATAACGATGGATATTCTTCTAACCAATGATGATGGTATTTATGCACCCGGGCTGGGAGCTCTGTATAAACGCCTGACAGCGCGACATTCAGTTTCGGTCATCGCCCCGGATCGTGAACAAAGTGCCATCGGCCATGCAATTACCTTAAATGAACCGCTGCGGGCAAACAAAGTGTCCATTAACGGCGCTTTTCAGGGATACTCCGTAACGGGGACGCCGGCCGATTGTATTAAAATGGGGGTATTGGAAATTCTTGATTCCAAACCGGACATGGTGATTTCAGGAATTAATCCGGGAGCCAATGTCGGGGTGAATATTAATTATTCTGGAACGGTGGCGGCCGCTAAGGAGGCGACGCTATACGGGATGCTGGCCATTGCGGTATCCATACATAGCCGTGAGGCCCAATATTATAATGAGGCCGCCATCTTTATCGAAGAACTCGCAGAGCAGCTATTTGTCAACGGTCTTCCGGTGGGTACATTCTTAAATGTCAACATTCCCAATCGGCCGTTAAAGGAGATTGCCGGTATCCGCATCAGCCGCCTCGATATGGATTTTTTCCCAGAATTTATTGATAAACGGGTAGATCCGCGCCGGCGAACCTATTACTGGCAGGGATGCGATTCGCTGCCGGCCGGCAAGACGACTGATATTGACGGCTCGGCCCTGTGCGAAGATTTTATTTCGATTACCCCCATAAAGTGCGACCAGACAGATTATCGCACCCTGAAGGACATGCAGGGCTGGAAAATTATCACCCAATCAAAATATTAGAAGGTGTCAAGTGTTCATTACACTTGAAGGTATTGAAGGTTCGGGCAAAACCTCCCAGATGGGGAGACTGCTCCGGTTCCTTGAAGACAAGGGATTTGAATGTGTTTCGACTCGCCAACCGGGGGGCACCCTCATCGGGGAAAATATACGATCGATCCTGCTGGATCCTTCTAACAGCAGCTTGGAACCAATGGCTGAGTTGCTTTTATACATGGCGGATCGAGCTCAGCACATACTTGAGCTGATCAAGCCCAGCCTTCAGGCAGGCAAGACGGTGATCTGCGATCGTTATTTTGATGCTACGCTGGTTTATCAGGGCTTTGCCCGGGAATTGAGCGTTGAGCTGATACAGCAATTGCATAAACTTTTGTTTGATGATTTAAAGCCTGATATTACGCTGTTGCTGGATCTTTCTCCTCAGGTCGGTCTGGCACGTGCGTGGGAACAATTAAGTAACGGCCAACGAGCCGGGAATGAAAGCCGTTTTGAGGCTGAAGCCGTTGCCTTCCATGAAAAAGTCAGGGCCGGATATCTCGAACTTGCCCGTCTTGAACCAGATCGTATTCGAATCATTGATGCTGCCCAGACTCATGATGAGGTGTTTGCCGATATATGCAAGATCTTATCATCCATTATGGACAAGTCCTAAATTACTCTAATTTTCAAATGTTAGATCAAGATAGGTTCCTGGCATGCCGCATTCAATTTTAGATACCATTGGCAACACACCCATGGTTGAAATCCATAAACTCAATCCCAATCCGAATATAAAACTGCTGGCCAAGCTCGAGCATTTTAATCCCGGCGGCTCCGTTAAGGATCGCGCGGCCCTTTACATGATTGCAGCTGCCGAAAAATCCGGAGACCTTACCCCCCCAAAAATTGTCATCGAGCCAACCAGCGGTAATACAGGTATTGGTCTGGCCTTAGTTTGTACAGTCAAGGGTTACCGGTTGTTGCTGGTGATGTCTGACGCTGTCAGTGTCGAACGTCAAAAGATCCTAAAAGCCCGGGGGGCTGATATTCTTCTAACACCGGGGCATCTGGGTACAGACGGGGCTATTGAAGAGGCCTACCGCCTTGCACGTGAAAACCCGGGCACGTATTATCTTCCTGATCAATTTAATAATGAAGCCAATTGGAAAGCCCATTATCATGGAACGGCTGAGGAGGTCTGGCAGCAAACCGATGGCAAAATTACGACTTTCGTGGCCACCCTGGGTACCACTGGAACTTTAATGGGCGTATCTAGAAAATTGCGGGAATATAATCCGGCCATCCAAATTGTCGGCGTGGAACCATATCTGGGCCATAAGATTCAAGGACTTAAAAATATGAAGGAGGCGTATTGCCCTGAGATATTTGAAAAGCGGCGCCTGGATCAAAAGTTAAATGTTGAAGATGAAGAAGCATACGAAATGGCACGGCGACTGGCAAAAGAAGAGGGCATATTTGTCGGGATGAGCAGCGGCGCCGCCATGGTAGGTGCTTGCAAAGTCGCCGAAAAAATGACCGAAGGCACTCTTGTCGTATTATTTCCGGACAACGGCGAACGTTATTTAAGCACCTCGCTTTTTGCCGTACGCGACGAGATTGCCTTGAAATTATTTAACCGCATGTCCCGGAAAAAGGAGCCCTTTGAGCCCCGGGTCGCGGGCAAGGTTTCTGTTTACTCCTGCGGTCCCACCGCCCATGCCCGAATCCACCTTGGCGAAGTGCGCCGTATGGTGTTTGCCGACCTGCTGTGTCGCTACCTTAAATACCGCGGCTACGCGGTCAATCATTTAACAGATATCAATGATCTCGATGATAAAGCCATCAGCGGCTCTGAAAAGGCTGAAGTCGGTTTAAGTGAATTTACAGCAGCCAACATTTCGCTATTCAAAAAAGATCTGTCTACTTTAGGCATTACCCCGGCCAACTCCTACGTGCAGGCAAGCGAGCATGTTGACGATATGGTGGCCCTTTGTGAAAAACTGGTGAATAAGGGCTTTGCCTATGAGAAGCTGCGCTCATTGTACTTTGATATTTCACGTTTTGATGCGTATGGCCGGCTTTCGGGGATTGATATCAACAAAATAAAAGTCGGTGCCACGGTTGATCTTGATGACTATGAAAAACAAAATCCACGGGATTTTACGCTTTTTAAGCGATCCAAGCTTTCGGAATTAAAAAAAGGCATTTTTGTAAAAACGAAATGGGGGAACGCCCGGCCCTCCTGGCACGTGAAGTCGGCGGCCTTGTCTATGAAATATTTCGGAGAATGCTTCGATATACACACCAGCGGTCGAGAACTGATTTTTCCTCATCATGAAAATGAGAACGCGATATCGGTGGCTTTAACCGGTAAGCCGCTTGCTAAGTTCTGGGTACATTGTGACCGTGTGCTAATGGATGGGAAAAAATTGGACGAAAATTCTGCTGTGCTAACGATAGCGGATCTAATGAACATGGGCTATTCCGGTCGGGCCATTCGATTTTGGCTGTTGTCCAGCCACTATCGCAAACCGATTCCATTCTCAAAAGAGCGTCTGAATAACGCCGAGCGATCCCTTGAGCGACTGGATCGCTGTGTTTCAAATCTTCGCCATGTAAAGCAGGGGCAACCGTATGCAGAGTTAGAACAGTTGCTTTATGACCTTAAAAGTGGATTTAGCAATGCCATGGATGATGATTTAAATATTTCTGCGGCGCTGGCAACGATTTTTACAATCGTTAAAAAAGTAAATACCCTTATTTTAGACAGACAATTGCATCCAAAGGATGCTTTAAGGATCATTGAGGTATTCCGCCGTATTGATGCGGTCTTGAATGTATTTCATTTTTTTGATGATTATTCTGATCCTGAAGTTCAGCGACTGCTCAACAAAAGAGATAAGGCCCGCTCGGAGAAAAATTGGGATCTGGCGGATAAGCTCAGAGAAGAACTCAAATCAAAGGGAATCCGGGTTCAGGATCAAAACTAGAACATGGTTTCGGGTGTCAGGTTTCAGGTGTCAGTCTATGGTCCGGAGTGCCTAACGTTAGCCCTGAAGTCTATGGGCGGTAAGCAGCCCCCGAGAGATTTCAGATTTCGACATGACGCGCTGAATTCTGACACCTGAAACCGAATTGATATCCAAAGTTGGAAAGGCGCATTCCTTAAAATACACAAAAAATTACACGCCTATAAATGAATGAGGAAAGATGAAACCCATCTACTTCCCTTTTACCTATGTCGCCCGATGGGTGGCGGAAGCGTTGGCCATATATTTCAAGCATTTTACGATCTACCAGCCTTCGGGCAGAAAAATCCCGGATGAGATGCAACTCTGGGTCGATGCGAATGTGATGGAAGTCCGTGTGCCCGTGCAGACAGCAGATGAAGCGCTAAGAAAGGTCGTCAAAGATTTCCATTCCTTTGCCGGTCTCCACCGTGATCGGAAGAGCCTAAAAACGGCGGCCCAGTTTGGGCAGGCATGCGGCATTCCGTTTTTTGATGAATCCACGGCTTCCCAAATTGTCTCAGACGTGAAAAAAGGCAACCGGTCGGAATCTGCCAAAGCGAATTCCGATCCCTTGTTTTGCGCGCGGGTTTTTCTCGATTTTGCCCAGCAATTCGACCAGCAAAGTGATGAACTCAATCGTGGCCTCGGTCTACATCATCGTTGCTCTCATGACCTGCTAGAAGAACTGAGCGGTGAAAAAGATGCGGATTTACCCACCTCCCCGCTTACAGCTGAAATCAACGTCGATGATCCAGCTGAATATATGGCGCTGAACCGGCTTCAAGCCTGGATTCACCTGTTCCTAAAAGATACGGTCCCGTCAGGACTTTTCGTTACCAGCAGCCAATCGGTTTTTGATCATTTGATTGAAAAGGT
>JASFTL010000259.1:0-6074 GCA_050053555.1 Desulfobacterales bacterium | reverse complement strand
AGATCCTGCGCGGTCAAAGGCCTTTCCCAACCGACGACATTTTCAAGCGTATCGATGAATCGAACGGTATCGTCAACATCTTTTTTGGTGGCCGCACGTACCTTGCGGGTATTCGGATCCATCAGGGCCGGGGCTTCACCGAAGTTCACAAAGCCTGTTTTTGCCCCTCCGGGCACATAATCATTTTCAGGATCGATGGCATGGGCGCGATAGTTTGCCGGTGTCGATTGAATCGCATCTTCCACCAGATGCGGCGGAATTTTGACAATATCGGTTTTCTGATCGACCACACAACCACTGTCTCCGAATATTTCTCTAGCCTTCCGGCTTTTTACCAATACTCCGACATTCCAGAGCACATCAAGTGTGGCCAGATGGATTCGCTCCAGATCATCCGGGCTGAAAACGTTCAGTCCGAAGCTCCCGGCATGCAGCAAATTAGCATATTGAAACTTAATGGTCATGGTTTCCCCTTCTGCTTTAAGAGTTATGGGTGGCTGGTCATCTGAAATCATCACCATCCGATTTCAGATGGCGTTCGTTAGCGGGCAGCGCCCGCATTCGGGAGTTAGCCGAAATACGCTCGGGCGAATTTTATAAATCTTTCATTTTCTTCATCGGTGCCGGGCGTTATCCGGAAATAGCCTGATTTTCCGTGAATTTCGCCAATTCGTTTCAGATAGACTTTCTCCATTTTTATGGCGGCATCCAGTATTTCGGCAGTCGTTTTGCCCGTCATGGTGGCATCCACCAGCATGTAGTTTCCATTTGCCGGATAGGGTTTGAGTCCCAGTTTTTTGAGTTCTTCCGTAAAGGTATCCATCCAGCGATTGTTATGTTCGACTTTGGCCGCGACCTCTTCGGGATTACCCAGAATGGCCTCGGCTGCAGCAGCTGACATCAGGCTGACATTCCAGGGCAAAAACATGGTATTGAAAGCATTGATCATTTCTTCGGTTCCCAGCACAAAGCCGAATCGAATTCCCGCAAAACCATGGGCTTTGGACAAGGTCACAGATAAAAACACATGAGGATATTTTTTTATCAGCGGCGCTTTTGTCTTCTTTTCCGGCCGATACGCCCCGTAGGCCTCGTCAACACAAAGGGGAATGCCGGTCTCACAGAAGCGCTCAAGATCGGCATCTTCAATAAACACGCCGGATGGGTTATTGGGATTAATGATCAAAATCAATTTGGTCCGATCGGTGATGGCATTCAGCATGCCCTCGACATCATACTGTAAATCGCCCTCGCGTAAAGGAACCTGTACGACTTTCGCATTGCACAGTTCCGCCCGTACCGGAAACAGCCCAAAAGTCGGGTCCGACATAATGATCTCATCCCCCGGCTGCAGAAAAACGCGCATCATGGCATCAATGGTCTCAGAGGAGCCGTTGCAGAGCGCCACATTATCCGGGCCCAGATCATACATTTCACCAATTTTGGTTCTCAAGCGTTTGAAGCTGTCCGGATACCAGTTGCCGTGCCGGGCGGCTTCGGCAACCGCCTGAATGACCTTTTCAGAAGGCTGAATCGGATTCTCGTTCAGCATCAATCGCGCATAATCCGGTTGTGCCCAGGCCTTGTCCAGAATGCCGGTATTGTATTCTCTTGCGGTCATCAGCCAGGGAACAAACCAATCCTTCAATTCTTTTTTCATATTCCAACTCCTTTCAATAATTTTAATAAATGTTGGTAAATATATTAAGTTTGATCTTGTTTGGGTTCCTTATTTATGGTTTCGGGTTTCTGGATCCAAAAATAATAAAAACATTCTAATACTGGTATCGGGACTCAGATTATGGCTGAGGGCCCCGCCCTAGCTGGCGGGACTTCACGTCCGATCATAGAAAATTGTGTTCAGCAAGGCGCAAAGCGTTTCGAAAACGGAGCGTACACGCAAGTACGTGAGTATTTCGAAACGATTTGATGCACTCCTTAATATTCATAAAAATAGATGTGTATTCCCGATTTTTCGGGGTAACACAGCCATCGGCCGTTAGATGAGGATCCGAGACCAGTTTTATAGGAGGTTATCGATCGGTGTAAACTCCAGCCCAAACGCCTCCGCCACTCCTTCATAGGTGACCTTGCCTTTAACCACGTTGGCTCCAGATTTAATTTCAGGATTTTCCTGCATGGCTTTTTTCCAGCCTTTATTCGCAATCTCAAGCGCGTATGGCAGCGTGGCATTAGTCAACGCCAGGGTAGATGTTTTCGGTACCGCTCCCGGCATGTTTGCCACGCAATAATGAACCACACCATCAACGGTGTAGATCGGTTCGCCATGGGTGGTGGCTTTTGATGTCTCAAAACATCCGCCCTGATCAATGGCCACATCCACCAGCACCGCGCCTTTCTTCATCCTTTTCAGCATTTCCCGGGTGATCAGCCTGGGCGCTTTGGCCCCGGGAATGAGCACGGCACCGACGACAACATCCGCTTCCTTGATGAGCCGGCGGACCGTGGTCGGTTTGGACATAAGCAAAAAACAGTTGCTGGGCATCACATCACTTAAATAACGCAAACGCTCCAGGTTCATGTCCAGAATGTAGACCTTGGCACCAAGACCGCAGGCCATTTTAGCCGCATTGGTGCCCACGATTCCACCACCGATGATGACAACAGTCCCCGGATCAACCCCGGGTACACCGCCCAGCAATACGCCATGTCCGCCCTGGGCCATTTCCAGATACTTGGCGCCCTGCTGGATAGCCATGCGGCCGGCCACCTCACTCATGGGCGTCAGCAGCGGCAGGGATCCATCCGCTTTTTGAATGGTCTCATAGGCAATGCCGATCGAGCCGCTTTTGATCAGCACATGCGTTAATTCTTCGGCCGCGGCCAGATGGAGATATGTAAAAACGATCTGGTCCTTTCGGATCAGATCATATTCGGCAGCAAGAGGCTCTTTGACGTGCATGACCATATCAGCGCGTTTGAAAACTTCTTTGGAAGTATCGATAATTTCAGCGCCTGCTGACTTATAGGCTGCGTTATTAAACCCGCTGCCCATGCCCGCATTTTTTTCGACGAATACCTCATGCCCGTTTTGTTTCATGACCTCAACCCCGGCAGGCGTCATGCAAACGCGATTCTCTTCAGCTTTAATTTCTTTTAAAACGCCAACAATCATTTATGCCTCCTTTTGATCCATCTAGTATCGATTATCGCTCAACTCCTGAACATGGAATCGTACATCGCAAAAAAAAAGTTAAAGCAGACGATCGACATCAACATACTCAAGGCCGAAAGCCTCGGCAACGCCTTCATAGGTCACCTGGCCGTTCACCACGTTGGCCCCGCGCTTAATTTCAGGATTTTCCTGCATGGCCTTTTGCCAACCTTTATTGGCAATCTCCACCGCATAAGGCAGGGTGGCATTGTTCAGCGCCAATGTGGATGTTCTGGGCAAGGCCCCGGGCATGTTGCTGACGGCATAATGCACAATGCCGTCAACTGTATACGTCGGATCGGCGTGAGTTGTCTCTTTTGAGGTCTCAAAACAGCCGCCCTGATCAATGGAAACATCTACCAGAACCGATCCTTTCTTCATCATTTGGAGCATTTTACGGGTCACCAGGGTAGGCGTTTTACTGCCCGGAACCAATACCGCGCCTACCACAACATCGGCCTTGGGCAGCACATCGCGGATGGATGCCGGACTGGACATCAACGTGACGCAATGGCCCGGCATGACGTCACTCAAATACCGCAGCCGATCCAGATCAACGTCCAGAATGTAAACCCTGGCGCCCAGCCCGCTGGCCATTTTCGCCGCATTAATGCCCACGGCGCCCCCGCCGATAATCATCACGGTGCCCGGATCCACTCCAGGGACGCCGCCTAACAGAACACCGTGGCCCCCTTGCGCCATCTCCAGGTATTTCGCGCCCTCCTGAATGGCCATGGGGCCGGCGACTTCGCTCATCGGGGTGAGCAATGGCAGGGTTCCGTCTGCCTTTTGAATGGTTTCATAGGCAATATTGACTGATCCGGCCTCAATCATGGCCCGGGTCACATTTTCGGAGGCCGCCAGGTGAAGGTAAGCAAAATATATCTGGTCTTTTTTGAGGAGCTTAAATTCGGCCGGCTGGGGTTCCTTGACGCGCATAATCATTTCAGCACGTTTAAAAACCGTTTCGGATTCTTTGACAACCTCAGCTCCGGCCCGTGTATAGGCGGCATCCGTGAAACCGCTGGCTTTGCCGGCATTTTTTTCGACCAAAACCGAATGTCCATTTTGCCGCATGAACTCAACTCCCCCGGGAGACAGAGACACGCGATTTTCTTCAGCCTTGTTTTCTTTTAAAACGCCGATAATCATGTTCGCTCCCTTCAATCCTTGACGTCAGCTTTTAAAAAACGCAATCAATTGTTCTGCATGCATGACACCGTCAAATTCAAAAGGCCTATCGGATTGCTTCAGTACGCCTTTTTCACCGCCAGGATCACCCAATGAAGTCACCACAATTGAGGCATCGCTTAGATCTTCATTTTCGGTATAGATGTTGGTGGTGGCCACCGCCCGCAGACCGGCTGCTTTGGCTGCCAGAATTCCGTTGCGTGAATCCTCGATCACGATGCATTCATCGGGTGATAAACCGGATGTTTCCAATGCCAGAAGATATATCTCCGGATCCGGTTTTTTCTTGCTGACCACATCTCCAGCCAGGACAAATTCAAGGTTGATGTCCCCGAGCATGCCTTTGGCGATAGCATTGGCGGAGCGCTCATTGGCTGTGGTACATACCCCCAGGCGCAGGCCGGCTTCTAAGGCCTCCTGCATAAGCCTTTTGACCCCGGCCCTCAAAGGAAGGATACCGCTCTCAATCATTTCAACGAAAATGGCGGTTTTCTTTTTGTGAAGCGTCAATAACAATTCAGCGTCTTTTTCTGGTATGCCCTCGAGTATAATTCCCTTTTCGGTAAAATAATGGCGCATCCTTTCTTTACCCCCCGAAATCTCGAGCAATTTCCCATAAGTGTCGACATCCCATTCAAAATCATGGCCGAATTCTTTAAACATCTTGTTGAAGGCCACGCGGTGACCGTCTTTTTCGGTATCGATAATGACCCCATCCTGGTCCCAAAATATGGCTTTTAATTCTGGCATGACGAATCCTCCTCCTTCAATTCATCAAACGGTTTATTATACCTCATCAAATATTAGTATAAGGTTAAAGTGTAAAACTGTTCCCTAAAATAGCAGATCACGCTCAAGGGCAAGGCGTGAGCCGTTTCGAAGACGGAGCGTACACGCTATTACGTGAGTATTTTGAAACGGCTTACAACGCAGCCCTTGAGTGTTAGATGCATTTTAGGCACAGTTTTTAGGCTTTGCCTGCAGATCCGAGTAACTCAATCCAGTACTTAATCTTCTCCTTGATGGCCTCTTTGACCGCCACATCGATTTTGCCCGGATTGTATTGGTCCCGGTTGGCTGAAATATAGTCATAAGTCGTATCAATCAGCGTGTGTTTCAGGTCGGTAGACACATTAAATTTAGAGCCTCCCAGGGCGATCAGTTTTTTGACAACATCCGGCTTCAGACCGGTGCCACCGTGAATGACAAGGGGAACTCTGATTTCACGGCCATTGATCAGGTTGGCAATTTTTCCGAGACGATCAAAATCAAGCTTTGGATTTTTGGTCTTGTAAACCCCGTGGGCGGTCCCAATAGCGGGTGCAAAAATATCGATTCCGGTCTGATCTACAAACGCCATGGCCTGCTCCGGATCACACAGCTGAGCCTCATCCGCCGCCACCCGTACCTGATCTTCGACTCCGGATACAGTGCCCAGCTCACCTTCCACGGAGACGTTGCCGAGCCCATGGCAATAATCGACCACCATTTTGGTTTGTCGAATATTTTCACTGAATTCCTGTTTGGAGGCATCGATCATGATGTTGGTATAGCCTGCATCCGCGCACTCCTTACAAAAATCCACATCATTGCAGTGGTCCAAGTGCAGACAGATCGGGATGGGCGCAGATTCTGCCAGGGTTTGGTAGATGGCCCCGATCACCCGGGGTCTCAAAAACGTTGATGGTGCCACCGAGGCTTGAACAAT
>JASFTL010000258.1:0-6079 GCA_050053555.1 Desulfobacterales bacterium | reverse complement strand
ATTACACAAAAAAGCACTGCACCTGCTGCAAAGAGAAACGGATTTGCGCAAATCAATTCACCGCAATGAGTTTGAAAATCATTACCAGCCTATTGTGGATTTACGAACGTCATCTCTTGTGGGCTTCGAGGCGCTCATCCGCTGGAAACACCCGCAACTGGGCCTTATTTATCCCGGCTCCTTTATTTCCATTGCTGAAGAAACCGGGCTTATTGTCCCAATCACCCAGCTGATTGCCCAGCAGGCCTGTGAAGATTTATGTCACTGGCAAGAACAATTAAAGGATCAGCTAAACCTTACCATGAATATCAATATATCCAGCAAGCATTTTCTATCCCCAACCCTGCTGGATGAGATCAAAGAAATTCTTGAAAAAGCCGGTATGCCTCCCGAACAGCTCAAGTTGGAAATCACCGAGACAGCCCTCATGGAGGATGCCGACGAAACCATTCGGCTGGTTCACCGCTTAAAAGATTTTGGCCTAAAGCTGGTTATCGATGACTTTGGGACCGGCTATTCTTCATTAAGTTATCTGCAACGTCTGCCCATTGATACCCTGAAGGTGGATCGCAGTTTTGTCTCAAGGATAAAAGATGAACCAGACGGCAACCGCAATATCGTCGAGGCGATTATTTCGCTGGCCCATCGGCTGAACATGATCGTGGTGGCTGAAGGTGTCGAAACAGAAGAGCAATTGGCCATTCTGCTGGAGATGAACTGTCAATTCGGTCAAGGCTATCTGTTTTCAAAACCATTGAGCAAATCTAAAGTCGATGAACTCATAAAAAACATCGTAAAACTTTCTCAAGAAAACCCGGAAGCCAGTTTTTCTTTGCCGGCGATGCTATCGAACTAAAAACTATCTAAAAATGCATCTGACGCCCAAAGGCTTTGTTTCAATGGGTATGAAGTCCGATATTTGGGATAAAATCCACGCTGTCGGTCGGTCCCAATGTGCTATCATCCAAAGCAACGGTTGACGAATGACACCCACTGGAGTAATGGTCTAATATAATTTAGAAATTATATTATGGATTTTAGATTTAAGTGGTGATCAGAAAATTGCGCTTCAATTTCTCGACCGCTCTGATCCGAAATCGGTAATCTAAAATCGAGCCAACACCTCTGCATCCTATGAACTTCAGAGACTTTTCAGATGAACAATTGGCCGGCCAGCGGCTGATGGTGGGCTTTGAAGGCCGGCGCTTGAATGCGGATTTGCAATTTCTCATCCAAGACCTTAAAGTTGGTGGACTTATCCTTTTTTCCCAAAATATTGAGACGCCGGCCCAAGTTAAAAAGCTTTGCGGAGCGGTTCAAGAGTGCGCGCGCATAAATGGACAACCGCCCTTAATGATCGCTATTGATCAGGAGGGAGGACAGGTGGCAAGACTTAAGAAGCCATTTACGCAATTTCCGGGAAATGCTTCCATGCAGCGTGTGGAAGATGCCATCTATTTTGCCGAAACGACAGCAGCCGAATTGGTCCAAGCCGGCATTAACATGAACCTGGCTCCCGTCATGGATGTCGCGCCAAAAGAAATCAACAGTATAATGGCCGGCAGATCATTTGGTCATGACCCGGCCTGGGTTTCTAAACTGGGTGTGGCCGTTGTTTCACATTTACAGCGGAATAACATAATGGCGGTTGCCAAACATTTTCCCGGCATCGGCCGAACCGTCTCTGATTCCCATTTGGATCTTCCAACTGTTGAGGGTGATTTGGCGGAGCTGGAATCCTGCGATCTTGTTCCTTTTGAAGCCTGCATCGACTGCGGAGTCGCCGGCATTATGTTGTCTCATATTATCTATAAAAAAATTGACCCCCAATGGCCGGCCAGTCTATCCCAACGCGTCGCCGCAAAGCTTTTGCGGCAACGCCTGCAATTCTCAGGACTCACTCTGACAGATGATCTGGATATGGGGGCCGTAAAAAAGCATTATGACATGAAAACCGCCATCCGGCAGATCCTTTGGGCGGATATCGACATCGCCCTTATTTGTCACAAAGGCCCTAACATTGAAACGGCCTACAGGGAAATTTTACGGAACTTAAAGGATTCTCCGGATCTCAAAGCAAAAGGCATCAAATCGGTGCACAGAATTATGGATACAAAAAGGAAGTATTTGGGGAGTTAGAAGCCATTTCAGAAGTGGAGGCATGATAACAGTTTCATCTAAATATAGCGTTTCCCGTTTTTAAAATTTGAAACGCTCAAATCGGGCTCTATTTTGATTTGGAAAACACGTCATCGCTGAGCTTCCCTCGAATACCGGCCTTCAAGTAATGATAGCCCGTAGCGGCAATCATGGCTGCATTATCTCCGCACAAATGGACAGCGGGAATGTGAACTTCAAGTCCCTGGCGCTCAGCCTGCAGCCGCACCTGATGCCTCAGACTGCTGTTGGCAGCCACCCCGCCAACAACAGCAATATGTTCACATCCTTTCTGTAATGCGGCGTTGATCACTTTATAGACCAGCACCTCAACGACCGCCGCTTGAAAACCGGCAACGATATCCGCTACACGCGTTTTATAAGCCGATGGATGCCTGCCAACATAAAGACTCACTGCCGTTTTGATTCCGCTAAAACTAAAATCAAAGTCGGCTTTATTCAGATAGGGACGCGTAAAAGCAATTCTTGTCGGGTTACCTTCTTTTGAAAGCTTGTCTATAACACCCCCGCCTGGATAACCTAAACCCAGCAATTTAGCGACTTTATCAAATGCTTCCCCGGCGGCATCATCTCGAGTCTGCCCCATCAGCTCAATTGCGGTGTGGGAGGTCACATAATAAATCCCCGTGTGTCCGCCGGATGCCAGCAGCGCCACAAATGGAAATGGTGGGGCTCCCGGTTCCAGGAATACCGAGTTGATATGACCTTCCAGATGATTCACGCCGATCAACGGAACACCTATGGAATAAGCATAAGCTTTGGCAAACGAAAATCCCACCAGCAACGCCCCGACCAGGCCTGGCCCGCGGGTGGCCGCAATAGCATCGATCTGTTTGACTTCTATTCCGGAATCATTGATTGCTTGAGCAACCACCGGCACAATCGCTTCAATGTGTTTTCTTGAGGCCAACTCGGGAACAACGCCGCCGTAAAGATGATGCACTTCGACCTGCGAAGAAACCATGGAGGACAAAATATCGACTCCGTTTTGAACAACGGCCGCAGCGGTTTCATCGCAAGAGGTTTCTATGCCTAATATATACATCACTCCCATATTAAGCGCTTGCCGGTCTCTTTACAATCACCGATTTCCCCGATAACAAATGCGTGTTCATTCAGCGCTTCGATCCGCTGTAAAACATCTTGAGCTGCGTGATCGGGCACCACAACGATCATCCCGAGCCCCATGTTAAACGTTCGCACCATTTCTTTTTCGGATATGTTTCCAGCCTGCTGCAAAAAAGAAAAAATCGGAGGAACATCCCAGCTCTCGTCACGAATTAAAATACTGCACGCTTGCGGCACAATCCGAGCGAGATTTTCAGAAATGCCGCCACCGGTGATATGCGCAATTCCATGGATCGGAAGATCCTTTAAAAGACCCTTTATGGCAGCGGCGTAAATTTTTGTCGGCTCTAACAATTCTTCGCCAATGGTCTTGCCCAGCTCCGGAATATGCTGGTCGAGTTTTAGTTTGAGTAACTCAAAACAAATTTTGCGGACCAGCGAATATCCGTTGCTGTGTAAGCCGCTGGAAGCGATGCCGATAAGTTTATGCCCCACACGTATTTCGGTTCCATCAATAATTTTGCTGTTATCCACAATTCCGACAGCGAATCCCGCCAGATCATATTCATTGGCCTGATAAAAGCCGGGCATTTCTGCAGTTTCGCCGCCCAATAGGGCACATTGAGATTGCTTGCATCCTTCGGCAATCCCTTTAATAATATTCGCAGCCCGCTGATTGTCGAGATTTCCCATCGAAAGATAGTCGAGAAAGAAAAGTGGTTTTGCACCCTGAACGATGATATCGTTGACGCACATAGCAACCAGATCGATGCCAACCGTATCGTGTTTATCCAGCATAAATGCAATTTTAAGCTTGGTTCCAACCCCATCGGTCGAACTGACCAATACCGGTCTATCCAGATTTGCAAGATTGAGTGAAAAAAGGCCGCCAAATCCACCGATATCGCCGATAACACCAGAGCGGAAAGTCTGTCTTGCAATCCTGCCGATGGTATCCACCAGTTTGTTGGCCTTCTCAATATCAACACCGGCATCGGCATATGTAAAGGACTCTTTCATATTGATCTCCTGAATTTTGAATCAGAGGTTAGCGTCTAGATAGACCTATTCTATGGCAATTTAAAAAGATAAAAGAAAACCCAATCACGAAAACACGAAAAAAAGAAAGCACGAAATTAAATTTTATTTTCGTGTTTTTACGATTTCGTGCTTTCGTGGCAAAAAAATTTCCAACTACCGCACTGTAAATGACGAAAAACCCTTGAAAATTAATCTGATCCGGCATAAAAGTCAAAACAATTTTTGGGAACACAACGCATGCTTTTGGAGACGCATATGTTTACGTTTGCCAGACTCGATCGCCTGCCGCCATATGTATTTGCGACGGTCAACGAAATTAAGATGGACGCCCGACATGCGGGTCAAGACATCATTGACCTGGGAATGGGGAATCCCGATCTGGGAACCCCGCAACATATCGTCGAAAAACTAATTGAGGCCGCCCAAAAGCCGCATAATCACCGCTACTCGGCTTCGATGGGGATTACCAAACTGCGAATGGCGATCGCCAGCTGGTATGATCGCAGATACGGGGTTTCCATCGACCCGGACGAAGAAGCCATTGCAACTATTGGCGTCAAAGAAGGAATGTCGCATTTAATACTGGTGACGATTCGACCGGGAGATGTTGTTTTCACTCCCAATCCGACCTACCCGATTCATCCATATTCAGCAATCATCGCCGGCGGGGATGTAAGAGGAATACCGTTGGGCCCGGAAGCCGATTTTTTTGAAAATCTCTTATCTGCAACCAAAACAACATGGCCCCGGCCTAAAGTACTCATTATCAGCTACCCCCATAACCCCACCACTGAGGTTGTCGATTTAGGTTTTTTTCAAAAAATCGTGGATTATGCCAAGGAACATGGCATTATGGTCATACACGATTTCGCTTATGCGGATCTGGTATTCGACGGGTATCAAGCCCCCAGTTTTCTTCAGGCCAAAGGAGCAAAAGACGTCGGTGTTGAGTTTTTTTCATTATCCAAAAGCTACAGCATGCCGGGATGGCGGGTGGGCTTTTGTGCAGGTAACGCACAAATCGTTGCCGCTCTCCGCCGCATAAAAAGCTATCTCGATTATGGAATTTTTCAACCCATCCAGATTGCCTCCATCATTGCCTTAAATGGGAGCTATACGTGCGTTGAAGAAATCCGCGACACATACAAAAACAGAAGAGACACACTGATAAATGGATTAAACCGCATCGGCTGGAGGATTAAGAGCCCCAAAGGCACCATGTTTGTGTGGGCCAAGATTCCTGAAAAATTTATTCAGATGGGCTCGGTAGAATTTGCAAAATTGCTCATAGCGGAAGCCCAAGTTGCCGTATCACCGGGCTTGGGTTTTGGAGAATACGGAGATGAATATGTTCGCTTTGCGTTGATTGAAAATCCCATGCGGATTAACCAGGCGATAAGGGGAATCAGGAAGATCATGTGATTCGGGTCGCTGGTCTCCGGCTTCTCGCTCCTGGCATCTGGCCTCTTGTTGCAAGCAGCGGGTAGCTTGCTACTTTGGGTCAGTTCTTAATTTTAAGGCTACCTTGTTAGTCCGATTATCCAGTACTCATCGACCGGCAACTATCAGCCAGTAACGAGCGGCAAGCAGCCAGCCGCCAGTGGCCATAGACCAGAGGCCAGCGGCAAGAGGCCAGTAGCAATATTTTTATGGAATGAATCTATCTAAGTCAAAAAAAGCCAGAAGCCAGAAGTACAAAATCTCAAGGACTGAAAATATTAAAAAGCATTCGGAAGATAAAGGAGTAAACTAGATGAAAACGATTAACATAGGCCTGCTCGGTTGTGGAACG
>JASFTL010000257.1:0-6097 GCA_050053555.1 Desulfobacterales bacterium | reverse complement strand
TGCAGGCAAAATCAACAGGAGTTTAGAATAGCACCGAGACATCGGTAGCGTACCGGTCAGGTTAGCGTCTCATCTGCTTTGCGGAGCAGATTGTTCCAGTCTTCTGCCACCATGCGTTGAATGGTTGAAATATCTTTCGTACTGAGGTGTTTAAATCGTCCCTGGGTCTGTAAATAGTCTTCTACCGGACGGTCTCCTTTATAATTCAGGGTGTATTGATTTCCGTTTTCAATCTCATACAGCGGGAAAATATTGGTCTGCACGGCCAAACGGGCGATTTTAACGGACATGTCTGAAGGCGCTCCCCATCCGGTGGCACATGAGGCAAAAATATGAATAAATCGAGCCCCCCCTTTTTTCTCTTTGGCCTTTTTAAACTTGGCAATCATGTCTTCCGGAAAGGCAATACTGGCCGTAGCCGCGTAAGGAATTCGATGGGCTGCCATGGTCTCCATTATATTTTTTTTGCGGGTTTTTTTCCAGTCCTGACCGGGAGTTGTGGTTGTGCGCACCCCATATGGGGTGGATGAACTGCGCTGCACGCCCGTATTCATATAAGCTTCATTGTCATAACACACAAAAATACAATCTTCATTACGCTCAACGGCACCGCTAAGGGCCTGAAAACCGATGTCGAATGTGCCCCCATCACCGGCCCATGACAGTACGGTTGTTTCGGTGTCGCCTTTCATGTCTAAAGCTGCACGAACTCCACTGGCTGCAGCACCGGCTGTTGCAAACGCAGTGTGCAGAATCGGAATGTTCAAAGCAGACTGTGGGTAAGGGCCCACAATAATCGATGCACAGCTGGCCGGTATGACCATGATGATCTTTTCACCCAACGCCTTAAGCGCAAATTTGATCGCAATGGCGGCACCGCAACCGGGGCATCCCAAATGTCCCGGTTTCATATAATCTCGCTCGGTCGCATTTAGTTTCGCCATGATTCGACCGTCTCTTGATCCAACCCAATCCAAATACTTTCGGTTCTGGGTTGGTTCTCTTTTTGGGTTTGCCAGTAAATATCTTCAATTGTTTGCGGGACGACATCCCGGCCGCCCAGGCCGGCAATGTAGCCGAAAATCCGTGGCGCAGATTCGGCATTATACAGACCGGCCCTGAGCTCCTGGGCAAATATGCCCGAGGCGCCAAAAGAACAGTTACGATCGATCACCGCAACTTTTTGCTTGCTGCTCAGAACCTGCCGGAAAAAATCGATGGGAAAAGGGCGAAACATTTTTAGTTTCAGCAGGCCTGCTTTTTCTCCGCGTGCACGCAGACGGTTTACCGCCTGTCGACAGGTGCTAACCGTCGTCCCGGCGGTTACAAAAACGATTTCAGCATCTTCGCACTTTACGGCCTCTGCGGGGCTGTGGGGACGGCCAAAGATGGTCTTAAATTCTTGAGCAATTCCTTCATAATTTTCAGGCACCTGTTCCATTGCGGTTTGAATGTTATAGCGCATTTCCATGTAGGCCTGCGGTGCCACAAATTGATTAAAGGCGCCCGGATGGTCGGTATCGAGCTGAAAACGAGGCAACAATGGCGGAAGAAACTGATCCACCGGTTCCTGATCGGGCACATCGACAGGCTCATAGGTATGCGACAGAAAAAAGGCATCCAAAACCACCATGACCGGCAGATTCACCGACTCGGCCAGACGGTAGGCGATCAGGGTTGTATCAAGGGCGTCCTGGCTGTCCTCACAATACAATTGAATCCAGCCGGTATCGCGCTGGCTGAGGCTGTCGGTTTGATCAAGCCATATATTCCACCCTGGTCCCAGGGCGCGGTTAACGTCTGCCATCACAATCGGCAGGCGGGCGCCCGATGCCCAGTGCAAAAGTTCATGCATATAGGCCAATCCATGGGAAGACGAGGCGGTAAAGGTTCGGACACCGCTGCTGGCGGCACCGATGATCGCCGCCATGGCCGAATGCTCACTTTCAACACAGATAAAACGGGCGTTCAGGGTTCCTGTTGAGCAATACTCCGAAATATTCTCCACAATATGCGTTTGCGGTGTAATGGGATAAGCAGCGACCACCTGAACTTTTGCCAGTCGAACAGCTTCAGACACGGCCTGACTTCCTTCAGCGACCTGTCTCATACGTCTTCCTCCTTCAGTGCCATGGCGTTGCGAGGGCATTCGGCGACACAAAGGCCGCATCCTTTACAGTAGTCCAGATTGATGGTGCGCCCGGAGTCTTCCACCATCACGGACATCTCGGGGCAATACAGGCGGCAGTAGTCACAGGCGTTGCAGATGCCGCAATTAAAACAGCGTCGGGACTCCGCAAGGGCCGCTTCCAAAGAAAGTGCGGATTCCACCGGAACAAATGAGTGATTCCGATCATCGGGCGATAGTACCGGCAAACTCGTCCGCGGAGCGCTTTTAAAATAATGCGTGTTGATTTCACCATAGGACACAATATGAGAATTTTGCGCTTTGCGTTTCTCGCCCAGATACATCGCCATGGAAACCGCCGGCCCGGGACCGACCTGACAGTCGGTGAATGCCGCGCTCACGGCATCCCATCCGGATTTGAAGTATGTATCTAAAGCAATGGCGGCCTGTTTTCCGGAAGCAATGGCATCTGCGATGCTTTTAATCCTGTTGGTAAGGTCGCCGCCGTAGGCGATTGGCATCTCGGCCTGAATCAATTTACAATGGCTGAATTGCTGGGAGGGATGCTCACCGGTCGAGCCATCTTGCCAGGACTCGGCCGCCTCTGCGCCGATGGCGGTAAAAATATGGTCAATCTGAAGTTTTTCCGTTTTGTCGTCGTCCGGGACTACCCGCGCCCGCCCATTGGTTTCCGGGGTGCTGACTTTCATTTTCTGCAAGGTCATCACTAATGAAGCCGGCTGATCTCCAGAATCGCTGCCGGCATCTTCGATGGCGATCGGAGACAGAAGCTCTTTTAGCACGACGCCTTCCTGCAGGGCCATTTCGACTTCAGGGTCAAAAGCCGGCATATCCGGTCGCCGGCGGCGATAGACAATGATGGGATCCACTCCGAGCCGCACCAGCGTGCGGGCCACATCAATAGCAGTATTGCCTCCGCCGATCACGGCCGCCGTACCTTTCGTATAGACTGAAACTTCACGCTCGGCCCTTATGCGGGAAAGAAATTGCAGACCGTCGACTGCCGTTTGTGCGCCCTTAATTTTCAGATCGATGGACCGCCCGTAGCCGCAGCCGATGAAGATTGCATCATATTGGGTTTTGAAAGCCTCCAGCATTTCAATGGTAACCGGGGTGCGGCAGTGAACGGTGACCCCCAGTTTTTTTATCCGGTTGATTTCAGCGTTCAGCACCTCCTGGGGCAGTCGGTAGGTCGGTATGCCCCAGCGTAATATGCCGCCGGGTTCAGACTGCGCTTCGAATACCTCACAGCGATATCCCAGGCGTGCTAAAAAATAAGCCGCCCCCAGACCTGCGGGGCCTGAGCCGGCAATGGCCACTTTTTTACCAGTGTCGGGCGGGACTTTAATTTTCGGGATTTGCTCGCTGAAGATCGCTGCGTCTCCAACGAATCTTTCCAGATGGTGAATGGCAACGGCATCATCCATCTGCACCCGGTTACAGGCGCCTTCGCAATTATGAAAACAGACGCGTCCGCACACCGCTGGAAAGGGATTTTCTTCTAATATGGTTTCCCAGGCCTCCGGAATCAATTGCTGAGATACGAGCATTTCAACGCGCGCAATATCTTCGCCCACCGGGCAGGCGGCGCTGCAGGGTGACGTTTTTTCATCATATAAGGGTTGGACATAGCGCCAGGAGCCGGTCTTATTGAGGTCGGTTGACGCAGATGAATGGGGCAAAAATAAAGGTATTTTGTTATCCGCAGTCTTATAATCTGTCATATTCGCCCTAACAATTTGACCTGTTCATAGGCCTCTTTCGATGCCTGTATATTTTTATCCGGGCGGGTCGTAATTTCCGCTTGAATGGCCTCTGAAATGATTTCCAGAGGCGGCATATCCAAGGCGCGGGCAAAAGCGCCGATCATGGCTGTGTTAATGATGGGATGCGTGCGAGTTCCCAGATCACATTTGACCGCAATCTGCGTGGCATCTATCAAAGCCAGGCGAAAGCCTGAAAATGGACTCAACTTTTCCGGTGGGCCAGGGATGTTCAGCAAAATCCATCCGCCCGGCTTAAGTCCTCTGGTCACATCCACACTTTGCAACAGCTTGGCATCCTGAACGACGACATGATCCGGTGTGTACACATTGTTGCGCGTCAAAATTTTTTGTTTGTCCAGTCTTAAATACGCTTCAACCGGAGCGCCTCTCCTTTCAACACCGAACAGCGGGAAAGTCTGAACATCGTAACCGGCTTTGAAAAGCGCCTTTGCCAGCAGAATCGAGGCCACAACAGTGCCCTGGCCGCCACGGCCGTGAAAACGGATTTCGTGCATCTTCTTTTTCCGGCTTCGAATTTAATGATCTGATTATAATAACGGCATAACCGCCATGTTCAGGTGCGAGCGCCTGTCATATTATATTAAATGTTCAACCCTGTCAAAGGACCCGATCCCCTCTAAAGTATTGCCTCAGATTTGCCGATATACCATTGGTAGGCCAGTATTGTCGATGCGACTATTCTAAAGATGAATTCCGCGGATGGGGGGTGAATTCCTGATTTAATTCAATGCGATACCATTGGAAATTCAAGCACTTTTGGCTCAATTTCAGAAAAGATGTTATATTGAAAGTGTGTTTTCAGAAATCGAATTTTCACTCCTAAAGGGATAAAATGACCAGGTTATTTGATTCCAGTGACGAATCAAGTTGCGTTTCAGACTCATCGAGACATGCTGAAAAGCGCTCCGGAAAAGATCGGCGTACCCATCAGTTCCCGAAATTGAAATACCTGCTATTTTCCGGCAAACGGGCCAAAGCGCGCCGGCAGGAAGATTTACACCGGACGTTTTACTTTGATCATTACAGCTCAAATATTTTTGCGGCCATTGTCGCCATTCTGCTTCTTAGCGTTCTCGACGCATTGTTAACGCTTTTTTTGATCGACAACGGATCAACGGAGTTAAATCCCGTCATGTCCTATTTCCTCAAATACGGCCCCTTTGCATTTATGGGCGCAAAGTATTGTTTGACCAGTATGGGAGTTATCATTCTGTTATTATTTCGAAATGTGTTGCGAAAAAGATCGATAACGCACACCCAACACCTCTTTTTCTATATCATCGGTATCTTTAGCACCGTAATTGCATGGGAACTTTATTTAATCTTTTTTGTGGCATCTTGACTTTTGGAAGGCAAAGCCTATTATATGAAAAATTTTATTGCTGGAGGATTCGGTTATGCCGATTTACGAATATCAATGTAAAGGTTGCTGTCACTGCTTTGAAGAGCTGGTGTTGTCTTCCCAAGACCCCGATCCCAAATGTCCAGAATGTCAATGCGGAGATGTCGAAAAGCTGATGTCAGCAGGCTGTGTGCGAACCCAGGGCATTGCCACCGGTTCCGGTGGATTTGATGTTCCGGCCTGCAAGCCCAGCGGCTGAGGGATCTAAATTATCCCCGGTCCGGGGTCAAAGAAATTAAAAAAGGGTTTCAAACCGTTTTGTTTTGAATCCCTTTTTTTGTGGTTTTTATTTAGGTTGCGAAATAAAAGCGTTTGCGGTGTTCAAACGTTTTTTTGCGACGACACTTATGCCGCCATCCTTTTTTCGGAACATTATTATGACAAGCGGTATAATTGAAGGATCGGGGAGTTTTTATGTTCTATTCCCGATTGATCTGCGTGGGCCTGAATATGTTTGAGGTTGTCCAACGAAGGATTTCAGGTAAAAACCCTTCGGCCCCTCATTTTAAGTAAGCCCTTACCCGTCAGAAAAAATTCAATCCAGTCAAATCCAAATCTTAAAAGATCGGTATCAAATTTCATTAATTGATCAATTTTGTCCGGCTCCAGATCAAAGCGTTCCAAAAAGCTGCTCTCGATGATGAAAGCTCTCAGGCGGTCTACGTTGAAACTGGCCATAAAAGCCATTTTCAATTTGGGACTCTCGAGCCCCTCAGTTCCCCATGGGTTCTGCCGAAATAGGGTTTCGATTTCAACCCA
>JASFTL010000256.1:0-6114 GCA_050053555.1 Desulfobacterales bacterium | reverse complement strand
CAAGCGCTTACCCTCCAATGCATTTAAAATCATCAAAGGAATCATTTTTTCCGGAAACTGATAGGGACCATAATTATTCGAGCAGTTGGAAATTGTCACCGGCAGTCCATAGGTTTTGTAATATGCTTTTACCAGATGATCTGAAGATGCTTTGGAAGCCGAATATGGGCTGTTGGGCCGGTAAGGTGTTTCCTCGGTGAATTGGCCATTCATACCCAGCGAGCCATAAACTTCATCTGTGCTCACATGATGAAACAGGGCCAGCTGATTTTGCTGCTGGCGGGCCATCTCCAGCAGACAAAAAGTACCTTCAATGTTGGTTTTAATAAATGCATCCGGTGTTACAATTGAGCGGTCGACATGCGATTCAGCCGCGAAGTTACAGATCGTATCCACTTTATGCGTTTTGAATGCAAACTTCAGCGCTTTTGAGTCACGGATATCAGCCTGCATGAAGGTGTAACGCTCCGGGAATTCATTTTCGACAGCGGTCAGATTTTCTAAATTGCCGGCGTAAGTCAGTTTATCGATATTGATGATTCTGCCCTCGAAGTCAGGATTTGAAAGTAGATAGTAAATAAAATTGGTTCCGATAAAACCGCAACCGCCGGTGACCAGGATGTTTTTCATTCAACCTCCAGCATTTCTCGTGAAAACACTTGTGGGAAAATTACAGATGCAAATCATAATTGAAATACCATACCGGATCCACGATACAACATGGGCAAAAGCTTTTATCTGGTTTTTTCTTTATTCTATATTAATTACCCCATAATGTAAATTTACATCATGAGGCTTTAAGCGTCAAAAAATCTATTGAAAGATTTGACTTTATAATGATATATGATAAATTTTTAATGTTTACAGATAAATATTGAATATTTATAAATATTTATGTCAGACACCAACCGATATCACGTTGCTGCTGGAAGTTATCACATTGATACGCAAAAGCCGATGACCCTGGAGGCGTATTTAGGAACCTGTGTAGGGGTTGCTCTTTACGACCCTGAAGCGAGAATCGGGGGCCTGATCCATTTGCTGCTTCCAGAGCCCATATCCGCAACGGATGTATCTCCACCGGAAAAATACGCATCCATCGGGTTTCCTGCTTTTCTGCAGGCGTTATATGCTGCGGGTGCATCAGCAGAGAACACGAGGGCCGCAGTCGCCGGTGGCGCCCTGGTAGGCCCGATAGATGATTCCGATCTCAAATTGGATATCGGCGGCCGTACCACCGAACGCGTGATGCATTTTATCGCGGCTGAAAATATTCAGGTCAAAAAATTGGAAACCGGCGGGTTTTTCACCTGCCGCCTGACGCTGGACATGCGCACGTGGAAATGCCGTATTGAGCCTGCCGGGTTTGACAAACTTTCAGCTGATGCCGATATTAAACCTCCCAAGGTGAACGAAATCAACCGGTCTATAAAGGGCTTGCAGCCGATTCCGCAGGTTGCTCTGAAAGTATTGCGAATTATTAATGAAGAGCTTTATGAAATCCAAAATGTGACCGAGGAAATCCGCAAAGATCAAGTCATCAGTGCCAGAACTCTGCAGCTTTGCAATTCGGTGATGTTTGCCAGTCAAAAAAAGATCGATTCGTTAGATCATGCCTTGGTCATGCTGGGACATCGTCTTTTGCTCAAATTTGTCATCTCAGCATCTTTGAATAACTTTTTTAGCCAGGCCGGACAGGGATATTCCCTCTGTAAAGGTGGAATATACCATCATGCGGTCGGCACGGCCATTATAGCCGAAAAGTTAGCTGATTTAACGGGAAAGGCAGAACCCTCACTGGCGTATACGGCTGGCCTCCTGCATGACATCGGCAAGGTAGTGCTTGATCAATTCATCAATTCCGGGTTCTCTCTTTTTTATAGGCAATTAAACGAGGAAGGGAAAAATTTCTCGGAAGTTGAAAAACAGGTGCTCGGCACCGATCATACCGAAGTGGGTGCCGATTTGGCTCAAAACTGGTTTTTTCCGCAGTCCCTGGTTGAAACCATCAGGTTTCACCATAAGCCCGAAAACGCAAGCGAACATTATGAGCTGGTGCATATTGTTTATCTGGCCGATCTTCTAATGAGCAGGTTTAATGCAGGGCTAGAGCTGGAGCGTCTCGACACCGGTAACCTGGCCGCCAGGTTAGAAACAATCGGACTTTCGATCTCAGAATTCCCCAAGCTTGTAGATCATATTCCGCTTAAAGTGCTGGAGGCCTCACCGGAGTTGGCCCTGGTGTGAACATAGGGGAAATTAGCCACTGACCCACACAGACAGACACAAACTTTGAGACAAAAATTAACCTGAGAATATCGTTAAAAAAAACAAGAAAGAATCGAATAAAAAGGACTTGCGCCCGACCACAGCCGTGCAGAGCGGGATGCAAGATCGGGTGGTGACTCTAAGAACATTGGCCTGTAGAAAGTCGCTAACGATCCTTAATTTCGATAAAGACAATGGCAAAAGCAAAAACTCAAAAGAAAAAATTAGTCCAGATCAAACCCAATCAACAGGCGCTATTGCGAAAGCTGCCGGGGGTGGATCACCTTTTGGAGCTTACAGCTAAAGAGTCCTTTTTTGGGCAGGTTCCGCCGACGGTGGTGGTCAACTCAATTCGCAGCGTAATTGACAACAAACGCAAGGCCATTCTCGACGAGGAACCGTCCGTAAGTGATAAAAGCTTGACGGATTCCCATCTGCTTGATGCGGTAAAACAAGCAGTTCAAAATGCCATGATGCCCAATCTAAGAAACACGATCAATGCCACCGGAGTAGTGGTGCATACCAATTTAGGTCGCTCGCTGCTAGCCACTGATGTCATTGAGAATCTGATATCGATTGCCAGCCGCTATTCAAATTTAGAATATGATCTGGATATCGGTAAACGAGGCACTCGGTACAGCAGTGTCGAAGATCTGATCTGTGAAATTAGCGGAGCTGAGGCGGCAATGGTGGTCAATAACAATGCCGGAGCAGTTTTGCTGTGCCTGGAAACCCTGGCCCGAGACAAAGAAGTCATTGTCTCAAGGGGTGAACTCGTTGAAATCGGAGGATCGTTCCGGGTCCCGGATGTAATGATCAAAAGCGGCGGCATTTTAAGAGAAGTGGGTACTACCAACCGCACCCATTTGAGAGATTATGAAAAAGCCATCGACCGCAAAACTGGATTGCTCCTAAAAGTCCATACCAGCAACTATAGTGTGGTCGGCTTTACCGCAGAGGTATCATTGCGTGAACTCGTAGATTTGGGTGCCGCATATCAGTTGCCGGTTATGGAGGATCTGGGCAGTGGGACATTTATTGATCTTTCAAAATACGGTCTGTTAAAGGAGCCCACCGTTCAGGAATCCGTTGCTGCCGGAGCCGATGTGATTACGTTTAGCGGCGACAAACTTCTGGGGGGACCGCAAGCCGGGATAATCGTGGGGAAAAAAGAGATCGTTGACCGAATCAAGCAAAACCCGCTAACCCGCGCATTGCGAATTGACAAACTCACCCTGGCTGCTTTAGAGAGCACCCTGCGTTTATATCGCGATGAAGAAAAAGCAGTGCGTATGATCCCCACTTTGCAAATGATCATGCTTCCCCTGACGGACATCCATAAACGCGCTCAACACCTGGCAAAAGCATTAGAAAACCTCGGTGATGAGCGCATGCACATTCAGCTCCTCGAACGCTCTTCCAAAACCGGCGGTGGCGCCTTGCCGTTAATGGAGCTTCCCAGTTTATGCGTTGGCATCCGAATTAAAGGCATTTCGCCCAATGATCTGGAAAAAGTTATGCGTTCCAATGATCCGCCGATCATCGGCAGAATCGAAGACGATCTATTTGTCATGGATCCCCGTACCATCCAGAAAGATGAATTACCGATTATTGAAACCGCCTTTGAAAACCTGACAGGAAAAGTCTAAAAAATGCCGAAGAAACATTTAGAGCTCTATCACACCCGCGAATCGACGCGCCACTTTCTGCATTCAAAAGCTGAAACGGTAGATCGGGAAAAAAAGCGCAGCCATACACCAGCCCAGATTCAAAAGGCGCTTCAATCCGCTTATCCCGACCTGTTCACGGATCATTCCTTTCTGAGTCATGCAGCTGAAAAGTTTTCTTCTGCCAAAATATTTGCCTGTGTGGTTTTCCAAATAGATGATGAAGTCAGCGCAGATCCTGATCAGAAAAAATCCAACCCAGCCGCTGTCCATAAAAATGCCGCCAAATTGTTAGATGATTTGTGTCGGCAGCATAATGGTACCTGGGGCCTGGTCAATTCGGGTTTGTTTGGCGCCTTTTTTGAAGGCATCGATGGACCTCAGTGCCTCAAACTCTCCCAGAAACTTCAGAAAACGCTGAAAAATCAAATTAACGCAACCTTGAGCGTCGGCATCGCCGAATACCCAGTGCTCGACTATAAACCGGCTGAAATGTTCACCAGCGCCTTAAAAGCACTCGAGCACGCGAGCTTTTTTGGTCCTAACAGTGCCGCCATCTTTGATGCGGTAAGCCTAAACATCAGTGGTGACAGACTGTTCGATAAAGGCGATATCAAAGGTTCCGTTCAGGAATTCCATAAGGCTTTGAAACTGGATCCATCCAACATCAATGTCCACAATAGCCTGGGCGTTTGCTATGGCCTTCTGGGCGACTATGATAAGGCAAAATTGGAGTTTAACGCAGCCATAAAATTGAATTCAAACGAGGTCATGGGCTGGTATAATCTCGGATTTACCAATATGTTAAGCGGTCATCGCAACGAAGCGCTGAACCTTTTTCTGAAAGCCAACAGCATAAATCAGGATGTGTTTGAAGTTGCGTTTCAAACCGGTAGACTCCTTATGGAAATGGAGCAGCCTGAAAGCGGAAAAAAATATCTTGAACATGCGTCCCGGTTGCAGCCGAAATCAGGTGCCGTGTTTCGTTATCTGGGTGAATGTTACGCAAGCATCGATAAGATTCCCGACGCCATTGTGGCCTATAAAAAGGCAATAAAACATAATCCGAGTGATGCCGCTTCATTGTCGGCCATGGGTTGCCTGTTTGATGAGCAGGGCGAAAATCCTGAAATTTCGGTGATGTTCTGCCGGGAAAGCGTAAAGCTTTCCCCTGAAAATGGTCTTTACAGGTACCGACTGGGGCAGCTTTATTACAAGCAGAACCGTCTGGACGACGCGCTCAAAGAATTTAAAAAAGCCGAATTGCTGGGTCAGGAGACATCCGAATATATTACAAAAATCCAAACGCGACAAAAAGCCAAAGCATCGTAATCGCTGCGGCGGGGATTGACACGCCGCTTTTTTTCCGATTCACACTGGGCGCACAGATCAGGGCTGCATGTATCTGGAGCCTATCAACTGCTTGATTTTAAAGTATTGATGATTACTTATACTTTTGTTAAAATGCCCGGCGCGATTGTGGCCGCTTTCAGCGATATGGAAAAATCATTGGCGCCCGACCCCTGATTTTATGACGATGCGCCAGGAGTATTTTTATGCCGATCTACGAATACCATTGCGAAAACTGCGATCAGGATTTTGAATACCTGGTCTTTGGAAGCGAGAAACCAAATTGCCCATCCTGCAAAGGCAAAAAGGTTTCTAAATTGATGTCCCCTTGTGGATTTGTATCTAAAGGTAGCGGCGGTGAAACCGTGTCCAGTTCCGCCGGGGCATCCTCCTGTAGCGGCTGTGCAGCCTCCAGCTGCGCCGGCTGCAGTCACTAGCCCCAGATGAATGATCCCATCAAAATCGGAACCCGCGGCAGCAAACTGGCTTTATGGCAAGCCAACTGGGTTAAATCGGCCCTCGAAGAAAAATTTCCGCAGCACACGGTTGAACTTATCATCATAAAAACCCAAGGGGATAAAATTCTCGATGTGCCCCTTGCCAAAGTGGGCGGCAAGGGGCTTTTTGTAAAGGAAATCGAACACGCATTGCTGACACGGCATATCGATATTGCCGTACACAGTATGAAGGATATGCCGTCTGAAATACCGAAGGGGCTATGCATTGGTGCGGTGCCTGAACGCGAAAATCCTTCAGACGTATTCATATCTCGAAGCGGAGTTGGATTTAAGGAACTTGATTCCGGCAGCGTCGTCGGCACCAGCAGCCT
>JASFTL010000255.1:0-6118 GCA_050053555.1 Desulfobacterales bacterium | reverse complement strand
AACTTTATTACTCCTGAGATGCAGGTTAAAGCTATTGCCGATTACAGCACTGCTGTCCTCGGTTTGAATCGTTTCGCTATTCTTTATCCCGATGAAACATACGGCATCACATTTATGAATCTTTTCTGGGATCGGTTAATTGAAAATGGCGGAAAAGTAGTCGGTCTTGAAGCGTACAACCCCGAGCATACGGATTTTGCTGATCCCATCAGAAAACTCGTCGGGCTGTATTATGAAATTCCTGAGGATCTGAGAGAAGTTGCCGAATTGAGCTCTGAAGAAGGCAATAATCGGCGGGAGGCGCAGGGAGATCCTGAACAGTCGTCGGACCTGGATAACGGGGATGAAAATCGGGAGCAGCGTAAAGAGGAAGAACCAGAGGCATTTGTTGATTTTGATGCGATATTCATACCGGATTCGCCCAAGAAAGCTGGCTTGATTATTCCACAGCTGGCCTTTTATGATGTCAAAGATGTTTATCTTATCGGCACGAATTTATGGCATTCCGATGTGTTGATTAAAATGGCCGCTCAATATGTTCAAGGCGCCATCATGCCCGATGGCTTCTTTGCTGAAAGCGCGGCACCTAATGTTCGGGATTTCGTCAGCGCATTCGAGGACGTTTATGAGGAAAAGCCCGGATTTATTGAAGCGGTTGTCTATGATTCGGCGATGATGTTGTTGAGCGTGCTCATTCAACCCGATCTCCGATTCAAAAGCGAGTTGAGAAATGCGCTTTTAAATCTGGCTGATTTTTCGGGGGTCACCGGACCTACTTATTTTGATGAGAATGGAGAGGCGCAAAAACAGCTTTATCTTTTAAGGATTAAGGGCAGGCGGTTTGTCGAAATAAACCAATAACGGGTTTCCTAATCCCAGTCTCTTGCCCGATGTCTGCGTTGGGAACCGTTTCAAAATGCTCACGTACTTACGTGTACGCTCCGCTATTGAAACGGCTCCCGCCTTGACCTCGAACAAGATCCAAAGGTTATGAAACCCGTTAAGTTTTTTGGTACAGAAAATATTATACTAAATACTGCGACTATTCGTTCTTAAGGGAGCCTTGCCCGGTTGCTTCCAGCGCACTCCGCCACAAGCGGCCTTTTGGATCTATCTGTTTGCGCTTCCCGGCCACCGCCTTCAATGGTACATGGACAAAGCTATTGTTCCAGTGCCCGATTAACAGGTTTGTTTTTCCGGCCATGCCGGCATGCACGGCGTTGCGGCCCAAAAAATTGCAAAATACGCGATCGTTGGCATTTGCCGGCAAGCTCCTGATCATATAACTTGGATCAATATATTTGATTGAAATGTTGATTCCTTTGGCTTCAAAAAATGATTGGATGATTTCCTTCAGATAAACCCCGATATCTTTAAGTTTAATGTTGCCCGAGGCATCATGTTCGGTTTTTTCGTCGGCAAAAAAACTTTGACCAGCGCCTTCTGCCGCAACAATCACCGCATGTCCTCTGTCTGCCAGGCGCGCCTCTAAGGCCGCTAGCAGACCATTGGGTCCTTTCAAATCAAAATCGACCTCAGGGATTAACACAAAATTGACATCCTGTTGGGCCAGTGCGGCCGTGGCCGCAATAAATCCGGAGTAGCGACCCATCAGCTTTAAAAGACCGATGCCGTTTGGGTATCCCGCGGCTTCATTATGAGCGCTCATAATGGCACGGGTGGCGACATCAACAGCGGTATCAAAACCAAACGAGCGCGATACCAGGTAAATGTCATTATCGATCGTTTTTGGAACACCGACCACGCTTATTTTCAGGTTCCGTTCCAAAACAGCCTCTGCAATGCGAGTTGCAGCCATCAGGGTTCCGTCCCCTCCGATCATAATTAAAAAACCAATATTCATTCGTTCTAAACAATCAACAATATCCCCGATATCCTGCGGTCCTCTGGAGGATCCCAGAACCGACCCCCCTCTTTCGTGGATATTGACGACATAATCCGGGGTTAGGTCAATGACATCGTGACCGAATTTAGCAATAAATCCCTGCAGCCCATAGCGGATTCCAAATATGTTATGAACGCCATAGCCCCAGTGAAGTTCTAAAACCACCGATCGGATAATATCGTTTAAGCCGGGGCATAATCCTCCGCAGGTTACTAAGGCGCAACGCAGTTTGCTAGGGTCAAAAAAAATGTTGCTTCTGGGGCCGGCCAGCTCAAAACAAGGTGGTGACTGTCCGGATTTAAATTGTTGGACCAAACGAGACTCGCTGACATCAATAACGACGCGTTCATTATCTGACACACATGTGATGCCGCTTGCCCCCTTGGTTCGGTTTTGAACCGGAGAAGGAATTTTGGCTTGCCCCAGCGTGGGTATATCCGTCATGGTAGGTGCTGTCTCCATAATCTCCTCAAACTAAACGATTAGATTGATCGTGTTGCGTCCCGCAAGTCATTAACAAAACTCGGTTTTATTTATGTTGTCAGTACCCTGGCTTCTTGCTGCTGGCTGCTGGTCACTGAGGCCAAAATGTCAGGGATAAATCGCGGATTTGGCAACCTGGGCCCCTATAGCCGGAAATTAGATGGCACAGGTCCGGGGCAAGAGACCAGTAGCCAGAGGCCAGCCGCCAGTGGCGGCCAAAACGTGAACACTGAATCCTGCTTGTCCACCGTAGCCTTTAAAGCGAAGGAGGAAAATCCTAATCCTTGCGTTATTGGCTATCTTACCATAAAAGAACTGATTTTCAATTTTTTTAAATTTTTATTGACAAGCAATCCACACCTCATTATATTCCGGAGAATTTTTTTGAGAATAGTCTAAGCTGGCACAAAAATTGCTGAAATTTTAGGCCCATATTTTCTTTTTTTACATCTTAGCGCTGGAAGGGGGTGATTCCGATGGTTTGCGCAACAATTAAAAAAGGCATGGAGTGCACTTTTATGACTACAAAAGGATGCTCCTATAATGGCGGAATTTGTCATCAAGTCGTCGAGCAATGCAGTGGCTGCAATCGCGGCACCGAGTTTTCATCTGGATGGTACTGCACCGCCTGTCCGGATCCGTCCATTAAATGGAAAAATGGAAATTGTAATCTGGCCACCCATATGGTGGTTGAATCTTCCAAAGCCAAAGCAAAAATTAATCCGCTGAAAGCTTCCAAGCGGAAGAACAGATAATCAGGTTTCTTTATTCAAATTAAAACCCCGTCCCTATTCAGGGCGGGGTTTTAATTTGCCTTAAGTATGCCATCGGCGATTCGTATTTTACGCTACCTGTTTTACGCTAAGAGCTGATCAATGCTGACAAGTTGAATACAGACGGCGACCAGCTCCATGGCAGCCTGGATATCTTCTAATGGTGGAAAAGACGGGGCGATACGTATATTTCGATTCAGAGGATCCTTCTTATACGGGAAAGCTGAACCGGCAGGTGTCAGCTTAACGCCGGCATCAGCAGCCATTTTTATCACTGCGGCGGCGCAGCCTTCCAGCGTGTCAATGCTGACAAAGTACCCCCCCTGCGGTGTACTCCATTTTGCAATTTTTTTATCTGCCAGCTCGTTATTCAGTACGTTTTGGACAACATCAAACTTGGGCTTTAAAATCGCTGCATGCTTTTTCATGTGCGCTTCGATGCCGGCAACATTTTTGAAATACAGCACATGTCGCAGCTGGTTCATTTTATCCGGCCCGATGGTCTGAAAGGCCATCTGGGTTTTTATCCATTCCATGCTCTTTTGACTGCCTGCCATCATTGCCAAGCCTGCTCCGGCAAATGAGATCTTGGACGTTGATGCGAACATAAAAACTCTTTCCGGATTACCGGCTTTTTTGCAAGCAGCCAGGATATTTTTCAAAGGAGCCGGCGTGCCTCCCAGATGATGAACGGCATAAGCGTTATCCCAAAAAATACGAAAGTCAGCTGCCCGGGTATCCATTTCAGCCAGTCGCTCGACCACTTCATCGGAATACACCGCCCCGGTCGGGTTGCTGTATTTCGGAACGCACCATATGCCTTTGATCGACTCGTCTTTGGCCACCTGTTCTTCAATCTGGCTCATCACGGGGCCATCCTCCCGAATGTCTACCGGGATCATTTCGATGCCAAGATATTCGCAAATAAAGAAATGGCGGTCGTATCCGGGGCTGGGGCATAAAAATTTAACTGTTGGTAGTTGTCCCCAAGGAGAGGCGCCGTCCATCATCCCTTTTACCATGGCTCGCAGAATTGTGTCGTGCATCATATTGAGGCTTGAATTTCCGCCCAGAATTAATTCCTCCGGCTCAACTCCCATATACTCTGAAAATAACGTCTTGGCCGCTGGAATGCCGTCAAGTCCGCCATAATTGCGGCAATCCAGACCATCGTTTGTCATATAGGTTTTACCCACATCGCCTTCCAACATACCCAACGCCAGATCCAGCTGCTCGGTGCATGGCTTTCCGCGGGTCATGTCGAGACTGATCTGGCGATCCTGAAATTCAAGATAGCGCTCCATCAACTGGGCTTTCATTTCCCGTTGTTTCTGTTCACTTAGTTCTCTAAAATCAGCCATTGTACAAATCCTTTTCTTGAGGCGAAGGTGATTTTTTTATTATTCCCTTTCAACAGCCGCTTCTATAGCATCGACCATCTGCTTCATCAACCCTGATATCGGTAAAATCAGACACCCTTTTCTTTAGGTGTCAGATTTCAGTGTTCAAGTTTCAGCTCTGACAATTCTGGCACCTGCTACCTGCTGTCAGTCCCCCTGTCTTATTTTATCTGACACCCGCCTGCGCGGCCGCAGCCGCTTCGGCGCGGCGAAAGCCCGAAACCTGACACCTGAAACCAGGGACATTGTGTTGTTTAAAGATCTCAACGGAACTAAAATATACCATATGACTTTCGTAACATCTTTATGGGGCATGACACTAATATTTAACTTTTACTAAAGTGAGTCCATGTGCCGGAGCTGTGGCGCTGGCCTGAGAGCGATCTTTGGAATGCAATATACGTTTGAAATCATGGGGCGTTAATTTTTCAAGACCCACATCCACCAGTGTGCCGACAATGTTACGGACCATGTACCTTAAGAATCCATCGGCGTCGATATGAAACACCAACAATCCGTTTTGTTGTTCGATGAGCTCTGCTGAATAAACTTGACGGGTCGTATGCTGTCTGGGGCTGCCGGTGCCCTCGAACGCTTTGAAGTCATGGCGACCGATGATGTGTGAAATGGCTGCCCGCATGGCATCTTGATTCAACGATTTGCGAATAAACCATGAATACTGGCGGCCAATTGCAGCCGGCGTGGGTCGGTTTAAAATTTTATAGTGATAGATTTTGCGCTTGGCATCATAGCGGGCATGAAAGGATGGACGCACGGGTTCGCAAGCTTTAATTCGAATGTCCTCGGCCAATAAACTGTTAAGCCCGTTCAGCAGTGCCTCAGGTTCCAGCCGGGTGTTGCATTCAAAGCTGGCCACCTGGCCTTCCGCATGGACACCGGCATCAGTACGCCCTGAACCGATAACCGTTACCTTGACTGCAGTCATCTTGTGCAGGGCCTTTTCAATTTCTCCTTGAATGCTGTGCTCATCTTTCTGGCGCTGCCAACCGTGATATCGGCTGCCGTCATACTCGATAACGAGTTTAAAGTTTTTTTTCACCATTTTTTCCAGCGAGTCGGTACTGAAGATAAACATGTACCTGCATATGCACATTTGAGATAGTCGTCCATTTATGCCTGAAGTGCAGCGTAGCGAAAAGAATTCAGGCTGTCAAATAACTAGATGGACACTGATCTTATTTTTATATATTATAGTCGGCACTCGATTGACCGTATTTGTTTGCAATGTAAACCATTTTTGAATCGTGAGGAAAGTATGTGCCAGGGATTTAAATTTGCAGGCGTTGTTTCAGGACTCAAAAAGAACGGCAAGAAGGACTTGGGTTTAATTTATTCTGAAGTTCCTGCCAATGTCGCCGGCGTATTTACCCGTAATGAAGTTAAGGCCGCACCCGTTATTTTGGATATGCAGCGCATCGGTTCAGGTACCTGTCAGGCGGTTATTGCCAACAGCGGCAATGCCAATTGCTGTACGGGAGAAAAAGGGATGCAGGATGCCATTTCAACGGCGCGCTGGACTGCCAAAGCGCTTGCTT
>JASFTL010000254.1:0-6121 GCA_050053555.1 Desulfobacterales bacterium | reverse complement strand
TTGGAGGTGGAACCATGATACATAAATTGCCCGCACTTCCATATGCATACAATGCGCTGGAACCTTATATCGACGAGCAAACCATGCAAATTCATCATACGAAACATCATCAAACCTATGTTGACAAGCTTAATGCCGCTTTAGAGGGTTATGATGAATTACAGAAGAAAACTAAAGAGGATCTTATCAAAGACCTCAATTCCATACCGGAAAAGATTCGAACCGCTGTCAGAAATCACGGCGGCGGACATGTCAATCACAGCTTTTTCTGGCCACTTTTATGGAAAGAGGTCGATTTTAGAGGTGAAGTTGCCGCTGCGATAAAATCAAAATTCGGTGATTACGATTCGTTTAAAGAAAAATTTTCAAACGCTGCTGCCTTACTGTTTGGTAGCGGATGGACCTGGCTCGTATTGAACAACAGTGAACTTGAAATCACAACCACAGCGAATCAGGACAGCCCTTTAAGTCAGGGTCAAATACCGCTTTTAGGTCTGGATGTTTGGGAACACGCTTATTATTTAAAATATCAGAATCGTCGACCGGAATATATCAATGCATTTTTCAACGTCATCAACTGGGAAAAAGTTGATGAAAACTTCAAAGCCGCGATTGGATAAGCCAAAAGGGCAGGATTCGCTGAATCCTGCCCTTCTCATTTCAAAATATCACAACATTGTTTCTTGCTAACATGTTTCTAAGTTACATTTTTATTCATGAGCTCGCATTTTGCGCCAGCCTTCCTCCATAAACTTTTTTTCTCGGTTTAGACCCCACTCCTTCATGGCTTGGTAGTAGGCATGTAAATCGGTTTTGGCAAGCTTCTGGATATGATCACGCTCCTGATTTCTTCTTTCGGTATCATCCGGTGTGATTCCGACCCAGGTGGCATAACCCTGGTCGAAAACCCATTCAGCGGTGACTTCTTGTGGTGCAATTCCCATTGACGCCGCATGGGTGCGCAAAACGTTCATATCAAACTCGAGGATCCAGCCATTGTCCCATACGCGGTCATCACGATCGGATTCGAGGTCCTGGCTACACTTCGGACAAAAGACTTGCGCTACCGAAGATTCAGTCAGAACCATTTTTCCAAAAAAAATCTCCGCGGTTTTTTGCCCGCACACGCAGTTTGTTTTGAAGCTTTCGCACATATTCAGCGCCTCCTTTCGGAGTAGTGATAGATGCATTAGTCAAATATAAAGCATATCTATCAAAGTCGGGCGGCAGCGCAATTGATTTAGGTCAAATAATAATAAATTCGGAAAAAAATTTAAGTGGTATCGCTTTTTCCCAATTCAGCCTCCAAATGAATGCCGTATTTTTTTATCCGCTTCCATATCGTCACCCGGCTCACGCCTAATAATCGCGCTGCTTCGGATTGATTGCCATCGACCTGACGCAGCGTATGAATCAGTTTTTTTCGTTCTTGCTCCCATGACGCGGAGCTTTGGTGGTGATTCACCAAAGCCCTTTTGCTGCTGGCTGTGATTTTCGGGGGAAGGTGTTCTTTGCCAATCCAATTATCCGAGCACAAAACAAATGCATATTCAATGGCGTTGCGCAGCTCCCGGACATTACCCGGCCAGGAATAGGTCATGAGGGCTTCCATGGCCTCAGGCGTCAGGCCGACAATTCTTTTGCTGACTTTTGCGGCATTCTGTTCAATAAAATTTTGGACGATAAGGTGGATATCATCGAGTCGCTCGCAAAGGCGCGGGCAGTTGAGCGGAAACACATTGATCCGGAAAAACAGGTCTTCCCGAAATAAATCCTGGGCGATCATGGCCTCGAGATCCTTGTTGGTGGCGGAGATAATCCGAACATCCACCGAAATCGGCGTATGATCTCCAACCCGTTCGATTTCTTTTTCTTCCAGAACCCGCAGAAGCTTCACCTGGGTGGCCAGCGGTATATCACCGATTTCATCTAAAAAGATCGTGCCCTCGTGGGCCGCCTCGAAACGACCGATGCGCATCCGATCCGCCCCTGTATAAGACCCTTTTTCATGACCGAAAAGCTCACTTTCAAGGAGGTTTTCATTCAAGGCGGCGCAGTTTACTTTAATAAACGGTTTGTCTTTACGGGGGCTTTCTTCGTGAATTGCCCGGGCGACCAGTTCTTTACCGGTGCCGCTTTGACCATGAATTAAAACCGGCGCATCTGTCTGAGCGACATTCTCTATGAGTTCAAATAGGCGCTGCATCGGCAGTGATTCGCCCAGGAGCCCGTGGTGCTCCTCTTCAAGCAGACAGCTTTTGCGCAGGGTTACGATTTCCTGCTGCTGGCGTACAATTTCAGAAATATCGGTGAAGGTTTCAACCGCTCCGATCATACGCCCCTCAGTATCTTTGAGCACCGAAGCATTCTTGACAACATGCAAAGCCCGCCGGTCTTTTTTGGCAATTAAACATTTCTTCGCCTTGACGTTACCCTTTACATAAAGACTGCACCATTCCTCACCGGCACCACGTCCATAAAGTTCACAGCCGGTGCAATTTAAAATTTGACAATTTTTACCGACCAGCTCAGCGGTGGAATAGCCGGTGAGCCTTTCTGCCGCCGGATTCATCGCTAAGATATTTCCCTCCGGATCAATCACCATTAAACCGTCATGTAATGTATCGACGATGGTTTTCCAGTGTTTACCTAATTCCATCAGCATACGCTCCTTTCATGCAAAATTCGTGCGCTGATTATTTTAGAAGATGAGCTCATCGTTTAAACGGCCCGTGAGATCGAAAAAATGAATTTCGATGGCGACCCGATATACACCTCCAACCATTTACTCTCCTTCGCCAGAATGCCCCCCGGCTTGCCGTGGGGATGAATGGCGAGGAGAGCCCTCCGAAGCTTTAGCGCAGGAGGGTTAAAGGCTACGGAGAGTTCCGCCATCCTTACCTGGATGCCCTGCGACTTGCCGCGGGGAGGCTTCACTTGATTTCATCAAAATGGTGGGTTGGATGATGAGCAAATGATTTGCGACAATGCGTTAACTGTTAATGGTGTTAACTCCAACGATGTTAACTTAACACCGTATGTTAACAATTACAATGCAAAAAATGATGTCATTGAGTTTTTCCAGGGAATATTTCAGAACTAAATGTCCGGGGAGCATCCACCCGGTTTTTTTATAAGTCACTGTTTAAATTATCAATCCATTAGGATCTACCGCTTGAGTACAACAACCGTTGGGTTTGGCGACGCCTGGCCGCGCACAACAGCATGATTTCGAGTCGCGAAAAGTTGCGGACAAGGCATCCGTGGGTGCCTGAGTGCTGAAAAGCCAAACTGCATAAAAGAAGCGCCCTTCGGTCGGCTCTTTAACGTTCTTTTGCAAATGCGGTTTAGCCCATCTGTTGTTTGTACGACAGAATTTGTTTGCCCTGCAAATGCTGTCTTCTGGGTGTTAACCTGTTAACCAGATGCATATTAACACCTGCTGAACCGGATGGCATTTCAGAAGTTATTTTATTAAAATTATATAATTATTTCAACAGGTTAAAAATTATATGCAACAGCGGGCATATGGCACAGGGTTTGCTAATTTAGCATGACACTCATAATGGGTATATGAAATTAGGTCTTGAGAAATTTGAAATCGGAATAAACCCTTCATCAAAATAAGCCAAATGGATTTTGTCGAAAATATCAGAAAGGAGAAATCATGATTCGCAAGGTAATTATAGCTGCAACGGCATTCTTTTTTGTGTTTTGCACAATCGGTGTCGGTTTTGCCCTGGAAAAAGGCAACAAGCGTAAAGGCAAATACACCTATCGCAAAGTTTACAAGGCATGCTTTGAACGCGGTGCGGTTGAATCCAAGACGCCTCCCATCAGCCCGGCGGATAAGACCCAGGCCGAGTGGGACGCGATTTTTATCAGCAAAGATTATGCGCAGTTCGGCTGTGAGGAGGAGTGGGGCAATCTGAATGACGCCCAGGTCACGGATATCTATACCTATTTATACGAGCATGCGGCCGATTCGCCGACGCCGGCCAAATGTAAATAGGACATTGAGGGATTCGGTCAGACGCTGCCGAGGCAAAGGCCCGGCAGCCAAATTTAAACTCGAAAGGAGGAAGTTATGAGGATCAAACAATTAAGCGCCACATCCCTGATGCTGTGCCTGATACTGGTGCTCGCTTTTGGATGTGCAAGCACGACGCCGACTCCGGATGCCGCCAAGACAGACAAGGCGGCGGACTGGAAGTTTCACAGCATCGTCGATGTCGACTTTGTCATGCAACACGTCAAGGTGCCGATGCCCGAAGATGTGATGGTCATCGATGCGCGGCCCAAACGGGTTAAGTACGACAAAGGGCACATCCCCATGGCCGTCAGCATCCCGGACAGCCAGTTCGATAAGATGACCGCCAAGCTGCCGGCGGATAAAGATGCGCTGCTCATTTTTTACTGCGGCGGTCTTAAATGAAAGCTGAGTCACAAATCCGCCTGGAAGGCGGAAAAACTCGGTTATACCAATGTTAAAGTTTTCGCAAACGGATTCCCCGGATATATGAAAGTTGCCGGAAATTATCCGGCCGTATCCGCGGATTGGGTCAAAAAACAGATCGACAAACAAACTAATATGATGCTCATCGATTCCCGTCCCAAGCGCAAAAAATATGACAAAGGACACATCCCCACCGCTATGAGCATTCCCGACAGCCAGTTTGCCAAACTGCAAGACCAATTGCCGGCAGATAAAGACACCCTGCTGGTATTTTATTGTGGCGGTCTGAAGTGCCGTTTGAGTCACAAGTCCGCCAAAAAAGCAATTGATCTGGGATACACCAGGGTCAAGGTATTCGCCGAAGGATACCCGGCCTGGGTTGCAGCCTACGGTAAAGGTGAGACAACTGCCGTCGCATCCGCCAAACCGGCTTCTTCGAATCAGCTCAAAGCCGGTAAAGAGGAAGGCAGCGTTGATGCCGAAACCTTTATCAAAATTGTCAAGAATAAGCCTGCGAGCATTATGCTGATCGATGTGCGGGATGCCGATGAATTTAAGACCGGTTCGTTTAAAACCGCCATCAATATCCCCGTGGATCAACTCGAATCAAAAATCAAGACGCTGCCCACAGATAAACCCATTGTGTTTGTCTGTGGAACCGGTGCCCGCAGCGGCGAATCCTTCTATATGGTACAGGATTTGAGACCGGAAATGAAAAATGTTTATTACCTGGAAGGGCAATTGACATTCAAAAAAGATGGGTCTTTCGAAATCAAAGAGCCGATATCTTGATGGGCTCCCATGTTAGCGTGATGATTGTGTTGCAGCCGTTCCAATGGGGACGGCTGCACTCATATCAAATCTCAACCTCCTGATGTTACCTACTGAATGTTGGAGCTGAACATGAAATCAACGAAAGGGAAAAATCCTCTTCTTAAATATATAGTCGTCATCGCCTGCTGGCTGTTGCTGATTGCTTCAATTGCGTCTGCGGCAAGGTCAAAAGAGGAGCAGGCGCCGGGGCGGTCAATGGCCCAGCAGGCCACCAAATCGAAAAAGTTATGGATAACAACCGATCATTCCAAGCATGAAATCCTGCAAAAAGACTTTAAATCCGGTGCAGAGCTGACCCAGGCGTGCCTCTTTTGCCACTCCGAAGCTGAGAAGCAATTTCACAAGACCATTCACTGGACGTGGCTGGCCGACCCTTCCGATAAAAAAAGAGAATACGGCAAAGCCGGCAATTCCCTCAACAATTTTTGTATTTCAACCAATCGAACGGTTGATGCCGGCTGCCTGGCCTGTCATCCCGGATGGGGTACCACTAAAGAAACCGCGGTCAACTGCCTGGTTTGTCACAGCCAAAAACACATGAACTTTGATGAGGCCATGGCCGACATCCAGGGATTTTTAGAAGACGGCGATGAGGAGTCCAGGGAAATCGCGCGTGAAATTCAGGCCGAGCTGCGTGAAGCCGCCCAGGACATCGGTTTGCCGGCGCGCAAAAATTGCGGCTCATGCCATTTTTACGGCGGCGGCGGAGACGGTGTCAAGCACGGTGATCTGGATACGTCACTTGCCAAACCGAGCAAAACCCTGGATGTCCACATGGGAGTGGACGGCCAGAACTTTAATTGCACCCGCTGCCATACGACAAACTTGCAC
>JASFTL010000253.1:0-6130 GCA_050053555.1 Desulfobacterales bacterium | reverse complement strand
GGGTCTTGCTGTCACATGTGAACCCGTAAGAAAAAAAATTGCACCGAAGCTATTGGGCGTTAGGCCAAGCGTACGAGTGCAAAGCGCAGCAATGTTGCCAAGCTCCGTTACCCTCACTGTGCTCTTCCTCGTCCGCGATACAGGCATTTTTTGAGATGGATTCAAAAGGAAATAATTGACTTCTTTATATGGTATACAGTATACAGAGTGCACGCGAAGCCGCTACCAAACACAAAAAATCATTGGAAATTAAAATCCTTAATAATATTTGCCTATGTGTCTAAACCTCTATTAACGACAACGCTTAATAAAGGATACACCATCATGACAAAAGCCAAAACACATCAAAGCGAATTGGAAAGGCTGGCGTCTCTTGAAAAACGGGCCGAAATCGGTGGTGGCCAAAAGGCAGTCGAGCGTCAGCACGAAAGAGGCAAACTGACTGCCAGAGAACGCTTGAATCTGCTTTTCGATCCGGACAGCTTTGTGGAGGTCAACAAACTCGCAGAAAGTCAGTCCGTGGACTTTGGGATGCAGGAAAAGAAGGTGCCCGGCGATGGTGTGGTGACCGGTTATGGCACTATAGAAGGCCGGCTGGTGTTTGCTTATGCGCAGGACGTTACGGTTCTCGGCGGGTCAGTGGGCACAATCCACGGGCAGAAAATCTGCCGTATTATGGATGAGGCCATAAAAGTCAAAGCGCCTTTGGTGGCGTTAAATGACTCCGGAGGCGGCCGACTGCACGAAGGCTTTTTCGCATCTAGAGGCGTTGCCGGCATGTTTTATCGCAATACGGCTGCTTCGGGTCTCATCCCTCAAATTACCGGTATGATGGGCTCCAGCGCAGGGGTTGCCGTGTACTCGCCGGCATTGACCGACTTTATCGTTATGGTCAAAGGCAAAAGTCACATGGTGATCACCGGGCCCGGGATCATTAAATCCGTAACCGGCGAAGATATCAGCTTAGAAGAACTCGGCGGTGCCAAAGTCCACAGTGAGATAACCGGTACAGCGCATTTCGTGGCCGACAGTGATGAAGAATGTCTCGAGATTATTAAAAAACTGCTCGGCTATCTGCCTTCAAACAATAGTGAAAATCCACCGGTCTTGAACACCGGCGATGATCCTGAGCGCATTGACAAAGGGCTCGAAGAAATTGTTCCGGCTGACTTTAAGAAATCCTATGACATGCATCAGGTCATCGAGCGGGTCGTCGATCAGGGCACCTTTTTGGAAGTCCTGCGCCGATATGCATTAAATATAATCGTCGGTTTTGCCCGCATGGACGGTCATGTTGTCGGAATCGTTGCCAATCAGCCCCGCATAAAGGCCGGCTGTCTGGATGTCGATGCGTCTGACAAAGCCGCCCGCTTTATTCGATTTTGCGATGCTTTTAACATTCCCCTGATCAATTTTGTTGATGTACCCGGGTATTTTCCCGGTGTGGCTCAGGAGCACGCCGGCATTATCCGTCACGGTGCCAAAATGCTTTATGCGTATTCAGAAGCAACCGTACCCAAGATCACGCTGGCCTTGCGCAAAGAATACGGTGGTGCCGTGATGGGAATGTGTTGTGTGGGAATGGGAGTTGATCTCATGTTGGCCTGGCCCATTGCACAGCTGGTGGTACTCGATACAGCCGCTGCGGTGAATTTGATATTCCGTAGGGAGATTAAAGCATCGCAAAGTCCAGAGGAATTTCGGCGGCAAAAAATTGAAGAATATGATTATAAGTATTCGAATCCCTACCATGCAGCATCCAATATGCTGGTACACAGCGTGATTAAACCCAAAGAGACGCGACTGCAATTGATCAAGGCATTAAGAATGTTGCGCAACAAGCAGCGCCCCGAAATTCAAAAGCGGCATGGCAACATCCCGCTGTAGAATTTAAATTACAGAGAGGAATTTTCGTATGGATTATGACCTGACCAAAGAACAACAGTATATTCAGAAGGCCGCCCGCGAATTTGCCGTCGGCGAATTTCCGGATGTTGCCCTTGAATTTGATATCAACGAAACGTTTCCGGCAGAAATTCTTAAAAAAGCGCGCGAATTGGATCTGGTGGGCCTATTCATCCCCGAAGAATACGGTGGGCCCGGGCTCGGTTTTTTCGAGCAGGCCCTGGTGCTCGAAGAGTTCTGGAAAGTGGATCCGGGAATCGCTCAGGAGCTTTGCTCCGTATCATTCGGCGCTGAAGAATTGCTGCTTTTTGGTACAGAAGCACAAAAGAAGAAATACCTGCCTCAACTATTTACCGGTAACGCTATTTTAGGCTTTGCCATCACCGAACCCGATGCCGGCAGCGACACCGCTGCAGCTACCACAACAGCCGTTAAGGATGATGATGACTACATCATCAATGGCAGTAAAGTAATGATCGGAAATGGGACGGTGGGTACCCATATGCTGGTCTACTGCCTCACTGATCCAGATGTTAAATCCAAAACCGGCCGGCACAGTATCATTCTTGTGGAGACGGATCGTGATGGATACAAGGCGGATCCGATGCATGGCAAGATGGGGCTCAGAGCTTCGGATACAGCAGCCATATATTTCACCAACTGCCGGGTGCCCCAGAAAAATCTGATCGGCGTAGCGGGCAACGGATTTATCCAACTGATGAAATTTTTTGATCATTCCAGGGCATATGTCGCCGCCCATGGTGTTGGGCTGGCGCAAGGCGCATTGGATATGGCGGTCAAACATGTAAAGGGCAGACAACAATTCGGCCGGCCGTTAAGCGCTTTTCAGAGTACACAGTTCAAGATCGCTGAAATGGCAACCAAAGTCGAAACTGCCCGCAACATGGTTTACAAATCGGCGTGGTTGCTTGACAAAGGCAAACCGGATACAAAACTGACGGCCATGGCGAAAATGTACGCCTGCCATGTCGCGGTTGAGGTGGTGGATGAAGCCCTCCAGTTGCACGGCGGCTATGGCTACTTCAATGACTATGACATCGAACGATTTTACCGCGCAGCTAAGGTTTTGGAGATTTATGAGGGAACCAAGGAGATCGAGAAAATTATCATTTCGAGAGAAGTCCTGGGTAAGCTCTAAAACGAATTCTAAAACTCTCATATTTTGCACTCAACCAAAATCTGAGGTTTTAAAATCAGTTTAAATTTATTTTTTTAATTCGTTGTAACCCGTCTGCAATGCCAGCAATGAGGCGTCAAGCAGTTTTTTACGGCTGCCAAATCTTTTTCTTAAAACCTGTTTTATATCTGCTAGCGAGCAAAACAGAGCGATCCCGTCCGCCGCTTTTTGGCCGGTCCTGGCCAGCGCAAAACCCAGTACAATTAGATTAACGGATTTCGGATTTGAAATCTCCTGAGCGAGTTGATCCGCATCAACCCCATTTGCGGCACGGTTTGAATCGATTTTTAAATCATTGGCGCTGTTGACAACCGCCCAGCCCCCTTTTTTTAGAAAAGCGCCGTGCTGGGCGATGTTTTCGTCTTTCAAAACCAGCAATCCGTCGGCCTTAAAGGGTCGGATCAAGGGGCTTGAAAAGTCGCCGACCTTAAAATGCGACACCACCGTTCCCCCGCGCTGGGCCATGCCGTGGGTTTCTGATGTGAATACCGGCAGGCCCTTGTTGATGGCTGCTTCCGCCAGAAGGCCCGTCACAAATAAAACCCCCTGCCCTCCCACACCGCTGATCAGGATTTGCTGTTTAACCGTCTTGCGCATTCATCCCTCGTGAGTCATTATGGGTTATCGGAAAACTGTTGACTTCCTTTCTTCTTACTTCTTTTCAACGAAGGCCCCTCTGGGGCAGACCTTCAAACACACGCCGCATGCGGTGCACAGGATGGGGTCGATGCTGACGTGTTTGTCATCTTCGTCGTCATGATAGATCAGGGCCGGACATTCAAAATGCTTGATGCAGTATCCGCAACCGTCGCAATCATTGCTCACTTCCACCGGTATGTAATCACCGGAACCTCCCTGTCGGGCACGGTGTATCACACACGGATATTTTGAAATAACGACCGCCGGTCCGTTTCGGCGACTGTACTTGACGGCCTCCTTAATAAGTGGGATGAACTCAGTGAGTTCATAAGGATTTGCTTCCCGGATGAACTTAACACCGCAGCCTCGAACCAGAGACTCAATTTCTACGATTTCGGTGGACTCTCCACAAGCCCCATGCCCGGTGGCCGGCGTAGGCTGATTGCCGGTCATGGCAGTCGTGCGATTATCAAGAATGACCAGCACAAAACCGACATTCTGAACCACGGCATCAATCAGAGCGGGCACGCCGGCATGGAAAAAAGTTGAATCACCGATGGTGGCCACGATGTCCGGTCGTTTTTCTTCATTTTTAAAGGCATGATAAAATCCGGAGGCCTGGCTGATGGCTGCACCCATACAGAGCACCGTATCAACGGCCCCCAGATTGAGGCCCAGCGTATAGCAGCCGATATCACTGGTGTAAATTCCTCTGGGAGCGGCCTTTTTTATGGCAAAAAAGCTGGCACGATGAGGGCAACCCGGACACAGTGTCGGGCGCCTGCCCGGAGCTGATTTTATGGAAAAGGCCTCTGATTTGAGCCCGGCAAACTTGCTGACAATTTCCTGAATCTTTTCCGGGCTGAGTTCGCCGACTTTTGGGACCGTGCTAGATAACTTGCCCTTAACGCGATAGCGGTCGGCCAACTGCATCTCGATCACACCCATTGTTTCTTCAATAGTCAAAACCTCTTCATAACGATCGATCATTAGTTCAATAAATTTTGTGTGCAACGGAAATGGTTGGATAACCTGATAAAAGGGGATTTTTGACCAGATTTTTAACTCTCTTAAAATGTCTTTGGTATGGGCGGCCGCCACACCTGAAGCGATAATTGCTTTGCTTGATTTGGCTGTGCGATTAAGCTTTTTGGGAGCGGTCGGCTGATATTTCGCAATGCCAGCCAGTTTTTCTTCCAGTTCCTTGTGCAGCTGTAACCGGAACTTTGGAGTGGCTGCCCAACGGGCCGGATTTTTTTCAAACTTGACTTCGCGTCGATTTTTCGGAATGGCACCCAGCGCAATATCTTGACGGGAATGACACACGCGGGTTGTCGGACGCACCATCACAGGCGTTTTAAAAGATTCAGATATTTCATATGCAACCCCCATCAGTTCTTTCGCCTGGCGGGGTGAGTCCGGATCCAGCACTGGTATCTTGGCGAACATGGCCATCATTCGGCTATCCTGCTCGGTTTGTGAAGAGTGCGGCCCGGGATCATCGGCGCTGATTAAGACAAACCCGCCCTTGATCCCCATATAGGCAGCACTCATGAGTGGATCTGAAGCCACATTCAAGCCGACTTGCTTCATACTGACTGCACTACGTAAACCGGTTTGACATCCGGCATAGGCAATCTCGAAGGCAACTTTTTCATTTACCGCCCATTGGGTATGCATGCAAAGCGATTCTTCGTTTTGAAAATAAGCGACCGCTGCCAAAATCTCAGAGGCTGGTGTTCCCGGATAAGAGGTTGCAATGGTGCAGCCACTTTCGATCAAACCGCGTGCAATGGCTTCATTTCCCAGCAATAATCTTTTCTTACTCACAAATCCAATTCCTTTTCTTTATATGGCCTTACAGTTCAAAAGAGGCCACGCTGATGATTAACGGCAATGCGCTCATTTTCTCAATCACATCTTCCGGTATCGGTGTATCCGTCCGCAGAAAAATCATGGTCTTGTCGGAGCCTTCTTCCTGGCCGACACGCATGCGGCTGATATTGACATCATGATCGCCCAGCAGGGTTCCGATGCTTCCAATGGCACCGGGTTTGTCATGATTATGGATGAGAATAAAACGATTGACCGGCTCCAATTCCAGCCGGAAATTGTTGATATTCACCACGCGTGGATTTTTACGACCGAATATGGTCCCGGCAACTTTGTTCTGACCATCAACGGACAGCGCTTTGACGGTAATTAAATTAAGATATTCCTCGGACTCCGCAATTTTGGCCTCTGTTATTTTAATACCCCTTTCCTTTGCGAGGACTTGAGCGTTGACAAAGTTGACATCGTCTTTGATCATGGGTGTCATGAGTCCTTTTAATACGGCCGTCGTGACCGGCGACAGATCCAGGTCGTCAAAATCACCCGCATATTCGA
>JASFTL010000252.1:0-6141 GCA_050053555.1 Desulfobacterales bacterium | reverse complement strand
AGAGCATAATAGGTTCCATCCGGGGATTTGAACGTGTCATCAATGTCATCCCAGGCCGGTGATTTATAAGCTTCGAAGTATCCCTTCTTGGCGCCATTGATCGCTTCGGCCGCACCAACAGACAAAATCATATCGGCATTGAATCTTGGGTACTCTGTCGCGATTCTGGCACCGATCTCTCCCCAGGACAGGGTGATGCCCTTGACTTCGATCCCGGTTTTTTCCTGGATTCTCTTCGATAAGGCTTCATTTACCTCCCGGGAGAACCCCAGATAAGCGCTAATCGATTCCGCAGCCTGAAGTCCGCTGGAGGCAAAGCCAAATGTCATAACCAGGGCCAGCGCCGCGATTGTAAGAAGTCTACCTTTCATTATACACCTCCTTGAATTAAGATCGTTGGACGGATGATGCCTGTTGAGCGCATACAAATTCATGCATCCGTATAAAGGGAAGGTCTGTTTAGCTCGATTTCACCTCCTTTCTTGTACAACCCAAAATCGGTGTATCTGGAATACAAACCCATTTGGGATTCATCGCAAATGGGCGATTGCAAGCAAAAAACAATATTCTGATTAGACGTAAATCTAACGCATAAAAAGCTGATTTCTAACGGCAACCTATCATTCACAGCGGGATTCCAAGAACAAATCAAAAGGAGGAACAGATCTTCAGAGCCATAATAAAAATATAAAACACAAATATGCCTTCACAATATGGGTTTCCGGTCGATACCGGTGCGGAAGGCACAAAAGTCCACTCTTAAATGACGTATAGTATCGTTCAGCTCCTATAAGTCAAGTGAATAATTCTCATGCTATTAATGGCAAAAATTTACAGATCTCAGGCCGCAAAGGCCTCACTAAAATTTTTGAGATCCTCAAAACCAAAGAATCCCAAGTCATGAATAAATTAAGAGAAGTCTTAGCTGAATATCATATTAAAAAAGGCTCAAGAAAAGATTGAATGGAAAAAGAGCAAAGATGAGTGCTGAAAATACCCGTAATCACCAGGGCAATGCCGAGAGCTTTGGGCAGGTTAATATTGACGGTGTCTTTGGCGTGAATTGAAAACCGATTGAAGATTTTTTCTTCTACCAGATGATCGTATTCAGACCCCGCTGAACTAAAATCATCAGGGTCGATTTTCGAAAACCGGGTTGGCGCTTGGAAATTATCAAACAATAATTATTCATAGGGTGTCAGGCTTTCATAACCGCCATCTGTGACTAGTATGGTCTGCTCAAATTGGGCGGATAAGGATCTATCTTTGGTAACCGCCGTCCAATTATCTTCCAGGATCTTCAACTCATGGTTTCCCAGATTGATCATGGGTTCTATCGTAAAAACCATGCCCGGAATCAACCGAACGCCCTGCCCTTTCTGACCGAAATGTGGAACCTGGGGTGACTCGTGAAATTCAAACCCGACACCATGTCCGACAAAATCCCGCACCACCGAGCAGCCCTGCTCCTCGGCATAGTTCTGAATTGTCCAGCCAATATCTCCGATGGTGTTGCCGGGTTTTACCATCGACATTCCGCGTTTGAGACATTGCCTGGCAACGCTGACGATTTTGCGAGCCTCCGGTCCGGGTGAGCCCACAAAAAATGTCTTGTTGGCATCGGCATAATATCCGTTTAAAACTGAGGTGACATCCACATTGACGATATCGCCATCCTGCAATATGCGCTTTCCCGGAATACCATGACAAACTTCTTCATTTACAGATACACAAACACTTTTCGGAAAACCCCGGTAATGCAAGGGCGCCGGCTGGGCCCCGTTTTGTATGGTGAATTCATGTACGATGGTATTGATATCATCCGTCATCATTCCCGGACGGATTTTCGACTCGACCAGATCAAGGGTATCCAGCACTAATCGGCCGGCCTTTCGAATACCGCTGACATCGACGTTATTCTTAAGTTGAATCCTGTACCGCTGGGCATACAATGCGCCGGGATCTTTGTCGTTCTGCACTTCTTTTCCCAAACAGCATTTTTTATATTTTAGCCCGCTGCCACAGTGGCAGGGATCGTTTCTACCGACTTTCACCGTTGCATCCTTTTCCTTTATCAGATTCAATCTGGCTTTCGATCTCATCTATGAGTGGCCCAGCCTTGATCCTTCCGATGGCGTTTTCAATAAGGTGGTTATCATTTTTATTTTGTCAAAGTTGAAATCTTTACAATAAATTTTATCTTAATTCAACCATCAAGCAAAGTAAAAAACCCATCGAGATCCATTTTCCGGTTTGCTATTAATCAAAAAATATCTTAATACCTGAATCTGAATGAACCCCCTGGAGATTCAGGACTATGTATTTTGAGGTTTCAGGTGTTACGGTTTCGCCGTTGATCCCCTTTTTTGTGGCCTTTTTTATCTCGCTGCTTGTTTCCTCCGCCGGGGTATCCGGTGCGTTTCTTTTATTGCCCTTTCAGGTCAGTGTTCTGGGTTTCACCAGCCCGGCGGTCTCTCCCACAAATCTGTTCTATAATATCGTTGCCATCCCCAGCGGGGTCTATCGCTTTATGCGTGAACGACGGATGGCCTGGCCGCTGGCCTGGGTGATTATCATCGGAACCCTTCCGGGTATTTTTATTGGCGCAGTTATCAGAATCCTTTATTTGCCGGATCCTAAAAATTTCAAATTTTTTGCGGGCTGCGTGCTGCTATATATCGCACTGAGACTGGTTCATTCCATGATCAAAAAAAATGATTTGGCATTTGAAAAGGCCAAATCCGTAGAACAACGATTTTATAATGGAGAGAAAGAAGGAGAGAGCGGCTCCGGAACCGAGACAAATCCAATGCCGGCGGTCAGAACCGTGAAATTTTCATTCACACGTTACCGCTATAGCTTCTACGGTGAAACCTTTGAATTTAATACGATCGGCCTGCTTTTGCTGTCATTTATCGTCGGAATTGTCGGCGGAACTTATGGTATCGGCGGGGGGGCCATTATTGCGCCGTTTCTGGTTGCCTTTTTTGGTTTGCCAATCTACACCATTACCGGAGCCACCTTGATGTCCACGTTTGTCACCTCAATTGCCGGGGTCGCTTTTTACGCAGGTATCGCACCTTTATTTGCGCATACCGGTCTGTCCATTTCCCCGGACTGGGCACTGGGCGCCTTATTCGGCGCCGGTGGCTTTCTGGGCATATATTGCGGAGCGCGTCTTCAAAAGTATCTGCCGGCCAGAATCATCAAGATTATTCTCATCCTTACGATGACCTTCATCGCCATCCGGTATATATCTGCTATTTTCTAAAAAGGTTCAACGGAGTGGGCCAGGTTGGTCGAACTGCCACCGCCGTCGATCAGGTTTCAGGTGTCAGTGTTCAGGTGTCAGAAGACAGATGATAAAAATGGAGGAAGTATAGGCCTTCTTGTCAGTTTGATTTAGGCCGGCTCTGTGTTTGACTCAATTCCTGGATTCAAGCTTCGAGCTTCTTTTTGCTGACACCTGAAACGTGACACCTGACACCTTTGTATTGGCAAGAGATTAGCGTTTTGAAACCATTTTAAAGCCAGGTAACGGAATCAGGAGAATAGTGAAGCGTAACCTGCTGGCCGGGATAAAGATTTTCCTTTTGGATTTTTTGCTGGGGTATTTTTAAGGTAAAGGGCAGGTTGGCGATCAGAATGGTGGCTACGATCTCTGCGCTGGCTTTTTCCAGTGTCAAGCGGAAAACAATACCTTTCAATAAATTTTCGCCGGAATCATCCGGCTTTTTATCGGATGCATTGGTTATTGAAGTCGGTTTAATAACCGCCACAGCATCGGGTTGCGGCGGTTCGGATACGCGTATGTGCTGCCCATCCGGTAATGTCTTCTCCCACATGCGGCCGTCATAAGGACGCCATGGACCAAAGAGGATATTTTCCCTACCGGTTCCAAATAGATGTCCCTTAAACAGGTGCCTCACCTCATCACATACGTCATAAAGCCAGTTCCAATCGTGGCTGGCAATGATTAAGGTGGTACCCCATTCCCGGCGCGCCATCAAGGCGGCATCCTTGATCTGCTGTGCACTGGCCGCATCCACATTAGCGGTGGGTTCGTCCAGCAGCAAAACTTCCGGCTTTAAAACCAGGCGGGAGGCTAATGCCACCCGCTGAGTTTCTCCGCCTGAAAGCTGATCGGCCGGTGCCTGCGCAAAGTCTCCCATTCCCACTATATCAAGGCCTTTGACGATCCGTCGCTTTCTGTCTTCTTTTTCAATACCTCTTATTTTCAGGCCGAATTCCATATTTTTAAATACGGTAGTTGTGAAGAGAAGCGGCAACTGATCAACCAGAATGACTTCTTTTCGCAAACGCTGAAGATAAGGTTCCACATACTGCACCGGTTTGGATTTATAAAAAACACTCCCTGCCGTGGGACACTCCAGCAGCGCCAGAATATTTAAAAGGGTGGTCTTGCCGGCACCGTTGGGTCCCTGAAGCCCGTATATTGCACCTTTTTTAAAGCTTAATGCGGGGATATCCAGAACCGTCCGTTCGCGGTATGTTTTGATAAGATCTGAAATATTAAAAATCATCAGGAACGGACCCTGCCCTGAAATAGATGAAATAACAAATTCATTCCGAAGCTCAGCCCCAAAAGCACGATTCCCAGAGCCACCGCCAGGGTAAAGGCCCCTTTGTCATATTCCAGTGCCATGGCCGTGGTCATCGTGCGCGTAAACCCCCGAATGTTTCCGCCCAGCATCATGCTGATGCCCACTTCGGAAATCACGCGACCATAGGCGGCAATCACGGCGGCCACAATACCGTAACGCGCTTCTCTGAATATGACAAAGGCGGTCTGCAAGCGATTGGCCCCCAGCGTCATAGCTGTTTTGCGATAGCGCTGATCAATTCTGCTGATCGCGGCGATGGTAAAGGCAGCAACAACCGGTAAAATTAGCATCGTCTGGCCAATAATAATCGCCTTCTGAGTGTATAACAGATCGAAAAACCCCAGCAGCCCTCTACGGGAAATAAAGGCATAAACAAAAAGCCCGATCACCACGGTGGGAACCGCCAGCAGGGTATTCAGGCACGTAATGACAAATCTTTTTCCCCGAAAAGATTCAAATGCGATTAAAAATCCGATCGGAATCCCCAGAAGACCGGCAAAAAAAGTTGAATAGCAACTGACCTTTAGAGAGACGCCAACGATGTCGACCATCTCCCTGTCCAGTGAGACAACTAAAGCGATGGCCGAAATAAAACTGTCAATCAGAAGATCCATAAGTCTCTAAATAATGAATAAATCCGAAATTCGAATATCGAGACAAATTCGAATTTTCAAATGACCAAAACTCAAAACCGTTTTGGACCTTGGGACTTTTTAATTTTGAATTTGTTTCGAATTTCGTGCTTCGGGTTTCGGATTTCCTGCTCAGCGAGCAAGCGCATCCGGATAAAAGAGCTGCTTTCCCAAAAGCCGATAATTATCGATAAGCATCTGTCCTTTTTTTGAAACCAGCCATTGGGCAAACGTTTCGGACAAATCATATTTTACATGTGGGTGTTTTTTCGGATTGATTGGAATCATGCCATAGGGATTGGCCAACGCGGGATCGCCCTCGCACAGCACGACCAAGTCAATCGGCACGTCGCGTCCGAATTTATATTTTATGTAAGTGCCTCTGTCTGCCATGATATATACTTGTTTTTCATCGGCAAAAGTTAACGCTTTGCCCATTCCCTGCCCGATGGAAAGGTACCACTGCCCCAATCCCGGGGGATGCACAAAGCTGATTTCTTTTTTCTTGCCTCTTTTCACGATCGTTTGCACCTTTTTTTCCAGCGGCAAATTGCTGGATTTCCAAAGGGCCTGCTCTTTGGTATGGGTGCCGCTGTCATCGCCACGGGAAACAAAAGCGACCTTTGCACCTGCAATTTTTTTCAGGGCTTCAGCGGCATGGAGGAGTCCTCTTATGGCGGCCGGATCCTTTTGGGGGCCTAAAATGACAAAATCATTGTGCATGACGGCAAAGCGTTGGGTGCCATAGCCTTCCTGAACAAATTTCTCTTCGCGGGCTTTGGCGTGCACAAATATCACATCCACATTGCCGTCCATTCCGTCCCGGATAGCCGCTCCGGTACCTTTGGCAATCACTTTAACCTGAATACCCGTATCCTTTTCAA
>JASFTL010000251.1:0-6159 GCA_050053555.1 Desulfobacterales bacterium | reverse complement strand
CTGAAATATACCACACGACTTTTTTAATATTTTTATGGGACACAATACCAGGTGAAAAGCAATCGGGGGCTTGGTTTTCCCGTTACCTCATGCGCTAGAGCCTTGCCCAGGTTTATTCCACGTTTTGAATTTGTTCCCTTATCTTTTCAAGCTCTGCTTTTACATCAATGATGACGTGAGACGCCTCCGCATTGCCTATCTTGGAACCCATTGTGTTAAATTCCCGGTTCAGCTCTTGTAATAAGAAATTTAACTTTCTCCCCGCAGGTTCAGAAGCATTTGTTATCTCGTTAAATTGGCTCAGGTGGCTTTCGGCCCGAACAAGTTCTTCGGAAATATCGCTGCGATCAGCTAAGAAGGCGGCTTCCTGAGCAATCCGGGCTGGATCCAGCTCGACGATATCCTGTGTGATTGCCACGACCCGCTCCTTGAGTCGTTCCTGATACTGAGCCAAAAGACCATCGGATTTTTTGCGTATTTGTTTTAGGCAAGTCCGAATAAAATTAAGTCGCTGTCCAATATCCCTGGCAATAAAATCCCCTTCTTTTTGCCGCATGACTTCAAGGTCATCAAGGGCACAAATCATGCAATTTTTGACCGCCGGCCAAATAACCTCCTCATTTTGTAACTTCTCAGCGGTTTTAATGATGCCGCCAGCGCCGGTCAACATGTCCAGGGTAATGTCATCTTCAAAGCCAAATTGGTTTTTCAATTCTTTGAATGCCGATACAAGTGCCTTGGCTCTGGGAAGGTCAACCTCCAGCGCAGACCCTTCATCAGAGCTATCGTCAACCTGTATCCGAGTTTCGAGGCGTCCTCTGGCCACCCGATCGTTGATCAGTCCCTTTATCTTATCCTCCAAGGGCTGGCACGCAGGCGGGATTCGAAGAAAAATGTCCAAATGCCGACTGTTATAAGATCGAATCTCGGCTTTTACCGTTAGTTGATCAACGCTATTTTCAGCAGTTGCAAAAGCCGTCATGCTTTTGATCATAATCTTCGTTTATCTCCAAAGAAGGGGTAACGTTTATGCCTGCCGTGGAATTTGAATTTTCAGAGCGTTTTTATCAAATGGTCAGTTGTCCGTCGTCCAATATCAGTTGTTTTCATTTAATATATTTGCCCAGAATTCACAACGGCGCATTAACGACTGACAACAGGCATAGCAATCAGTCTGGTTGCCTGATATCTAAAACATATTTGCTGCGCACCTGCCCCAGAAAAGTCAGCAGCGCTTGATCGGCATAATCGGGATAGGTCCAGGGCAGTTTTTGAAAGCTACCCTTTTGATAAATCAAAGTCAAATCCGCATAAATTCCAAGGCCAATATATATCCGATGAGTGAAATTTTTACCAGATGCCAGCACAAATCGCTCATGCAGCATGTAGCCAGGATCGATATTTACCCTCCGCCTTCCATCGGGCGAATAGGTTCGTTCAATCCGGTTGGTTGCAATTTTAATGGAGGCCAGTTTACTTTGCTCGATGAGTCGCTTAAAGGCGAAAATACGCCTCACCAGAGGGGACCCCATTTCCGTCTCATAATAGCTTGTATATTTAAAATCCATCCATGGACTTACCAGGTCAACCTGACCGAATTGGGATGAAAGCGCTGAAGCGACCTGATCTGTTATTTTTTTATTCTTGGTAAAAATCCCGATTATCAGTTTCGCAGGCTTTGGGGTTTGCGGTATACTCATCTGTTTATCGTTATTGGTTATCTGTTATCTGTTATTTGTTGTAATTGACTCTGCCGACATATCGGAAACAACTAATAACGAATAACGATTAACTATTTAACCATCAAGCGGTTTGGCTTCATCGATGAGCATGATAGGGATGTCATCTTTAATTTCATATAATAACTTGCACTTGTCACAAATAAGCCCATTTTGCGTATCGTTCAGATAAATGTTGCCCTTACATTTCGGGCATGCCAGAATGTCCAGCAATTCCTGACTTATGGCCATAATGCTCTCCTTTTTGGGAAGTCAGCTCAAGAAAGCCCTTAAATTAATCGACATCTCAATTAGGGTCAAAATATCTGAGACCCAAGCGGTTATTCAGCATTTATAAGATTCAAAACAGCATAGCATGAAAAAATTAAATTTGAAATCCATGCGGATATAATCGGAGGAAGTAATCCACCATACCCTAATGACAGGCAAAAGCTGTGAAGAACCCAATAAAGAAAAACCATGGCAGCTCCAAACGCGATGCTAACAGATGGACTTTCCCGGCTTTTGCGCTTAACAGCTATTCCGATACCCATTATACACACGATTATAGAAAAAACAGGATAGGCAAATCTAGCATGAAAATCCACACGAAAGGTCGTCGCATCGTATCCTTCCGACTCAACTTCCCTGATATATGTAAAAAGCTCCGCGATATTCATCTCATCTGAGCGTTTAAAGACGCGCACTAAATCTTCTGGCAAAAACTCAACATTTTCAGTTCGCTGCGAGTGAAACCGCACATTGTACATTTCAGATTCTTCGTCCAACACTTGTTCCATACTGTCATAAAAAACCCATTTACTCTGGACATACAATCCTTTTTTGGCATCAACTCTTCGCGTTAGTTTAAACTCTTTATCGAAGAAATTCAGGATGACCCCTGAAATAGTTTGGTTCTGAGGATCAAAGTACTGTATGAAATATATGGCACGATGCCCCTTGATCCATATATTCCTTTGCCTAGACGTTATGGTGGGCTTGTTTTTAACTTCCATCAGCCAAATTTTGTTGGCCTTGCTTATGGTAATCGGGACCACAATCTCAGACAGGGAAAAAAGAAAAACGCCCAGAAAAACGGCGATTGTAAGAACGGACCTTAGCAAATAGTAAACGCTGACACCTCCGCATTTTAAAGCAATAATCTCATTGTTTTTGTTCATTAAACCGAAAGCAATCAAAACAGCTAACAGCAGGCCGACCGGAGTGATTTGGGTGATGATCTGCGGAAGCTTTAATTGAAGATACCGAATTAGCCGTGAAACGGGTAATCCAGCTTCCATAAAGTTGTCGGCTTTATTAAAAAATTCAACGATAAGGTAGAGACCCAAAACAACTGCCAATACAAAAACCAAGCATTTGAGGACTTCTCTTGCTAAATATTTGTCAACAATGGTCATCATCGAAACCATTTGAGGAGAAGCTGCCGCAGCCGATGATAAATAAGGCCGACCTTTAATGATCGTTCATTCGCCGTATGAATGAGAAAATACACTCCCATGCCTCCCATGATAAAATTGGGAAGCCACATTCCGATTGCAGGGGGATACGCACCAGTTTCGCCATAAATTTTTCCCGCAGACATCAACAGGTAATAAAGCAAATAAAGGAAAAGACCTAAAAAAAGACCAAAAGATCGTTTCGCCGATTTGGATTGCACCCCCATTGGAACGGCAAGAAGTCCAAGTGCAAAACAGCCAATCGGAAGAGCAAATCGACGGTGGAACTCCACCAGAGCTCTAAAATAACGGTCATGCTCCGCATTAGAACGATTTACAAATCGGGCCAAATCGCGCGTACTCATCTCTTTGGGTCGTTTAGGTTTGGCGTCTATGTGGGAACCTGATTTTTTCATTGGAAGGCTGATATCATACCGGTCAAAATGGATGGAATGTGCGGCTTTATCTTTTAAATTGGTCTGGTGAATCGTGCCATTAAAAAGTCTTAAGCGCGCAACCGTATGTTGGGAATCATTAAAGATTTTGCCCCTGGGGGCAACCACCGTATTAACCCGATTGGGCTGTCGTTTATCCTCGATGAAAACATCGATCAACATTTTATCTTTTGAATCGATCTTATTCACATAGATGACAAAATCTCCAATACTGTCATTAAAGGTTCTCTCTTTAAGCCCTATCGTCATGTTCGATGAAACAATTTCTCGCTTTAATTCCCTAAGGGCAGATCTGCCAATCGGCTGGCCATAAGTGGACATAAACAACGTCAAGACAAAACCAATAAAGCAAAAGACGAATACCGGCGTAAGTAATGCGTATATGCTGATGCCGCCGGTTTTTATTGCCAGAATCTCATTTTCACTGGATAAGCGCATAAATGTTAATAAAACCGTAATCATTACCGAAATCGGTAGGACAAAGATCAGCAGAAAAGGTATCTGATAGAAGATCATCAGTAAAACAGTCGTTAGATTGATATTGTAATTGACAATCCAATTGGTAATTTCGATTAATTCTGCCATTAAAAAAATAAAGGTAAAAAACAGTACATTGACCGTAAATGGTGCTAAAAATTCTTTAAAGATGTATCTGTTTATGATGGAGGCGATTTTCATCTTCTCTCGTAATCGAGTTTACGAACCGATAGACTTAGCCGCTGCCGGTTGGTGGGGATGTTAAGCTTGAATGCATAGCAAAAAAAGCCGGCAAAGATATGTTACCGTATTTTGAATTGAAACGGAATTGATCTGATTATCCAAGTGTAGCCATGAGTTCGGCCTCGGCAACGACATTGTTTTCGACAAGCGCTTGACCGGAGGCTTTTACAACTTTTGACCGGAATTTTAGAATCTGTACTTCAAATACAAGCTGATCACCGGGGACAACTGGTTTTCTGAATTTAACTTTGTCCATGCCCATAAAAAAGACCGGGGCGCCACGCTTTTCAGCAGGCATGGACTCAAGCGCAAGCAGCCCTGCGGTCTGCGCCATGGCTTCAACGATCAAGACCCCCGGCATAATTGGATACGCCGGAAAATGCCCCTGAAAAAAGGGCTCATTAATCGTAACATTTTTAAGGGCGGTGATCTTTTCACCGGGAACCAGATCCAGGATTCTGTCAACCAGTATGAAGGGATAGCGATGCGGCAAAAACTCCATAATTGTCTGAATGTCATATATTTTTTTTCCCATTTTTTTCTCCTGAAATGTGGAAACGATCGGTTACCCGGCTGGCGCCATCGGAGTTAATTGCCGGACTTCTTTGCGAATTTATCATTCATCCGCTTGATAATCTGATCGGTAATGTCAATTGAACTTGGCGAATACATGACGCTAAAATTATTTATGATGAGCAGGTAGCCTTCTTTTTTTCCAATCTGGTCAACAAGCGCGAACACGTCTTCACGCAATTGGCTCACCAGCCGTTTTTCGAGAACCTGCAGTTGCGACCGATATCTCTTTTGAAGCGATTTAAAATCGTTAAGCTTGATCCGGCCTTCGCGTTCCTTTTCTTCACGTTTCTCTTTGCTCATGACCATGGACTCGCGCTCAAACTGTTTTCTGAGCTCTTCTATCTCAGCGCCTTTTTCCTTCAGTTCCTGCTCCATTTTATCTTTCTCTTTTTTTATTTCAGCCTGTGCAGATTTCCCAGGATCTGATTTCTCCATGATACGCTGCAAATCCACGATACCAATTTTGGCAACATCGGCTGCATCCGCAGAACCGCGCCAGAAAAAAGTGAAAAAGAAAATTAAAAAAATTAAACCCAAGTTGCGAATTTGCATACTTTGCCCCCTATCAAGTTAATTAAATTAATACGTTTCTGAAGTTCTACGATCCATTGGAATCACGTCGCTTTTGGCAGCCTTCGTTCTAACTGGCGATCTGGAATGCTGGAATGTTTGATAAATGGGATAATGCGTTATAAACGGGTGACTTCCTTATTTGGATCAACTGTTTTCGGATCATTTTTTGATGCATGGTTTGTTTATCTCATGGACCGTATTAATTTTCAACCAGATGGAAGAATATAAATTCAATTTAGTCGTTTTAGCGACAGGTGGCCATAGAATAGAATGGCCAAATCTGTTCTTCCATCTTTTCATTATTCCATTGGTGAGCGGAGGAACTAAGATCCATCATGATGGTACCCGCTTCATTAAAAAGATGACGCCATTGAAAATTCAAATTGGCCGGGTCCGTGATCGGTGTCTTTTGGGTCAAGAATATGTCCGTATTCGATGTCGATGGGTCCTATCGGAGACATCCAGCGAATTCCGCCGCCAGCACTTTGTCGCAGATCAGCGGGATCAAATTCTATCTTCTCACCCTTTTCATATACTTTACCGGTATCAAAAAATGCAACTCCGTGCACGCCCATGTCTTTCAGTATCGGAAAGACCAATTCAAAATTAAACTGAACAAACTTATCCCCGCCAACACTGGCGCCTTCATCATCTGTTGGG
>JASFTL010000250.1:0-6168 GCA_050053555.1 Desulfobacterales bacterium | reverse complement strand
CGCGGCTGTAATTATACATTTTCGCTTCGTAATGGGCACCGGTAGGAAAATTTTCAAGCATGATGCTGGCCTTATGTTTTACGCGTGTCGTGTCACGCTGCTCGGCAATTGTGGCCATTGCGACCTCCTTATGCTGGGCCTTAAAAATCAAAACATAATGATGATCGACCAGAATAGTAATTAAGGCCTGAAAAGATCGGTTAGCCGGTAAAGTAAAACAATCCGCCGGTCATGTCAAAGAAAAATTTAAAAAAGCTGTTTTTTTATTATTTATATATCCATATCGGATGATTATAATACACGTCGTTTACGTAACGCTAAAATTCTGGTCGATCCTTTTACTCTTCTCCGCCAGAATGCCCCAGGCTTGCCGTGGGGATGAATGGCGGGGTGAGCCCTCCGAAGCTTTAGCGAAGGAGGGCTAAAGGCTACGGAGAGTTCCGCCATCCCTACCAAGATGCCCCGCGGCTTGCCGCGGAAAGGCTTCACTGTGGGTAGATCGTCAATCTGCCTTTTCTGAAGCATGTAACCGACTGGCTGATTTTGAATGGCGGAGGCTTACAGTTTGTAACCGATTTTTCTGAGAAAATCCTTGCGAATCCGAATCTCCTCTTCGTTTTCAATGTCTTTGGGTTTAAATCCATCTATAACGCCCAGGATTCCGCGGCCCAGGTCCGTTTCGGCGACAATGACCTCCACCGGATTAGCCGTAGCGCAAAAGATCCGGCACACTTCGGGTACATTTTTAATTGCATTTAAGACATTGATAGGGAAGAGATCTTTCATAAACATGATAAAACAATGTCCGGCCGACAGCGTGAACGCGTTCTTTTTTGCTAATTCCAGCAGTTCGTCATCTGTGCCGGCATGGCGCACCAGGCATTTATCGGAGGCTTCGCAGAATGCCAGTGCGAATTTAGCCATGGGAACCGTCGTCACCATGATCTCATAAATGTCCTCCACGGTTTTGATAAAATGAGATTGACCTAAAATCATGTTCAATCCGTCCGGATTTTCGATCGTAACGGTTGTGATTTCCATAAAGCCCTCCTATCTACAAAATGGTTAAATTCCAATTGAGCGTTTCAAATCAGATAATAACATGCTGCAGAGCCCGGAGATGAGTATTCTGGCAGAAATAGATAGCGTTCATTTTTATGGCGTACTTCCTTAGTGCAGTCAACAGGCATTTGACATTTTCGGCAAATAAAGGTGTCTGAAACCAGGACCGTTGCGGGTAGCTTCAAGAAGTTGAATTCGCTCCGCTTCTTTTGGACATGAAACCCAGCTCAGGTGTTCATGTATTTGGGGATGAGGAACAATGGGTTAACTGCTTGATTGTCAGGACGCAATAACAATAATAAAAAAAACCCTTGACCAACTGGTGCGAGTTTGCTATTTGCCTGATTTCAAAAGCCTGATACGCTGTGGCATTATTATAATTTGCCCGCAAACCCATTCAGGCTTTTCTTATTTTAGCCCGGACCACATACAGATAATGTGCGCGAGTAAATGTAGCCTCCCACTACTGCGGTCCGGGCTTCCTTTTTTTGAACCGCAACAGTCATTTGTGGCTGATCAGCGGGGGAAAAAGATCTTTTTCTAATGACGGGTCATTCGGTCTTAAAAATTTTTTCGGAAGTGAATCAACACTTAGATTCATTCCCACCCGGACAGAAAGGGTAAATGGGGAATGGCGATTGGCTTTAGGTACGATCATCCGCCAATGGCGCGCATCTGACTGCAGACCCTCGTAGGATTTTGGACAGCCAGGTTGTGGTCTGAGGGCTTATGCTGTATCGTCCTGAAGAAAATTTTTGCAAGTTCTTGATCGGACAAACCTTTTCTAAGCGGGCCTTTTAGATCTTCCTGGTGATCCGCTAAAAGGCAGGGCCTTAAATGACCGCTTGCCGTCAGTCTGAGCCGATTACAATTATTGCAGAAATGCCGGCTGAGAGCGGCAATAAAACCGACTTCACCTTTTGCACCTTTAAATTTATAACGCTGGGCAGGCCCTTCGTGTTGCCTACCTTGAACCGGTACCAGATTTCCAATGGTACGGATACGCTCTTTTATTTCAGGGACGAGCAAGCGGGTTTCTGAGTTGATATCGGAATGCCCAATCGGCATGTATTCGATAAAACGAACATGAAAAGGATATCTAAAGGATAATCGCGCCATCTCAACAAGCTCATCGTCATTGATGCCGCGCAAAGCGACAATATTAAGTTTAATCGGATGAAAACCCAGCGCATAGGCCTTTTCGATTCCCTGCCATACGCGATCAAATTCGTCGTAACCTGTTATGTGACGGTATTTCTTTGGGTTTAAGGTGTCCAGGCTCACATTAATTCTTGCAATACCGCTGGATTTAATTTTGAGGAGGTTACCTTTCAACAGCACGCCGTTTGTCGTCAAGGAGACATCTTTTAGACCCTCAGTGGCCACCAGTTTCTCAAAAAAGCCGTAAACGCCTTTGCGAACCAGCGGTTCGCCACCGGTTACGCGAACTTTTGATATACCCAGGCGAGTGGCGACGCCTACAACCCGCAAAATTTCTTCATAGGTTAATATTTCACTATGGGCAAGTTTGGGGATCAATTCATGGGGCACACAATAGCGACATTGCAGATTGCAGCGGTCGGTAATCGAGATGCGCAGATAATTAAGATGGCGTTTGCAGTTGTCGATGAGCTTCGAGTCGTTCACGGTCTAAATTTCCATTTGCACACCCATTGAACCTATACGGTCTGATTTTCGAAAGCACCGGGGCTTGCCATCAGGCATTTGCAGGATGACGCAACCGTTATGGGTATGCGGGCACAAGCAGACAGCGGGTGTTTTAGGCCTCTTGAAGATTGCGGATCCGCTCCTGGTCGATTTTAAACTTTTCACGGTATTCAGGGATTTCAATGATGGGCGGCCGTTCGTGGCCTTCAATTTTAAAAATGTCCGGCTGATATTTGTCGTTGACCAGATTGTACTGGATCATTTCATCAAAAAGTTCGTTCTTTAAGTCGATTAATCCAAGCCGAATTTTGCGATTGATAAATGTCTGCAAAATGGTAAAAGACATGCGGCCCAGTGCTTTCGTATCCTGATTACGGTGAATCCTTCGGTCCAGATCAACCTGGGCCATGACATCCAGTCCCCACTTCTCATATATATCCATATTCATGCTGGTTTCAACGCCGTAACCGATTGGAAATGGGATCCGTTCGAATACTTCTCTGAAGCCGGCATATTCACCGGAAAGCGGCTGAATTAACTGTGTTAGCTCTGGAAAAAACAGGGAAAATATCGGCCGGATAACGAGCTCGGTAACCCGTCCGCCGCCGGTCGGACGCATCTTGTTTTTTCCGATCGAAATCGGCCGATCATAAAAGGCCTTTACGAATTTAATATGATCGTACAACAGCAGTGGGCCGAGCAGGCCGTAAGCGAATCGGTGATGAATATTTTTGATATCTGCATCCAGATAAATAATGATATCGCCCTTGGTGATATAGAGCGCTTTCCAAAGGTTTTCTCCCTTGCCTTTAAATTGCTCCAGGTGCGGCAAAATTTCTGTGGCATCGTATACATCTGCTCCATACGACCGGGCAATTTCCGTGGTTTTATCTGTGGAGCCTGAATCCACCACTACAATTTCATTCAACAGCGGATAACGGGTCATCAGTTCGGACTTCAAAATGATGATTTCTTTGGCGATGGTTTTTTCTTCATTTAGAGTCGGCAAGCACAAAGAGATTTTCAGGTTCTTTTTTTGCTTTTCTTCGACGAGTTGTTTAAGATCCCTAAAATCCGAATAATGAAAAGTGTTTTTTTCAAGCCAGTTGATGCTCATCACATACTCCGCTATCGATTGCCTTTAAAACCCCGATGACTTGGGCGATCCCATGATACATCGGATCAATTTCCATGGTCGCCTTTTCCTTGTAATAATTTACGCCATGCGTGATCCCTAAAGTGACTGCCGGTATTTTGTTGGAAAGAAAAATTGACAAAGCAGATTCGGTCGATTTGCTAATCGGTTTTATACCCAGGGATTCCATTACGGCAGCGGCATTTTTTACCAATGGATGCGTGTACTTCAAGCGCGAGGCTCTTAAGTTACTGATGGTCTTTAAATTGAGATCGACCTCATTTTCGTGACTGATCCCTTCAACGATGTCTCTGAATTCACCGTAAATTTTTTTGACCATCTTATAGGAGTCACTGCGAATTTCAAATCCGAGCACCGCTTCATTTGCGATTTTGCCATGATTGGCGCCACCTGATATTTTGCCGATGACAATTCGCGAACGGGGTCTTTGGGGCATCTTTAAACTCATAATATGATTGATGACCTCATTTAGAATGATAATGGCATTGGATGTATATTCATCCGTCCGACCCCTTTCATCGGAAAGGTTACAGGCAATTTCTCCCCGTATCATGCCGTCCGAATAATAATTGAGTCTGCCGAGCTCAACACCCTCGACACAGATGCCGCCTCTGATGGGGGTGGGCCAAGTTTTTAGAAGATGTCTGACGCCTCGCAGGTTGCCTTTCCCGATGGATTGAATTGTACCGGCCAATACGATGTCGGATTCAAATTGGAGATCTAATTTTTTAAATATAGCCGGCAAAGACGCGGTTACCCCCACACCGAGGGAATTGTCTAAAATACCGGCTCCGGTGATGGTGTTTTTTTTAATGGTATAATTTAAAGCCTGGTCTTTTTCGTAAAATGTGTCCAGGTGGGCTAAGACAAAAATGGGTGGCTTACTGGCATCGGTTCCCCTGATGATGCCTATCGGATTTCGATACCCATCGGTGGTGACTTCATCGACTTGGAATTCAGCCAATCGTTCCATAAATATTTTACTGCGCCTTTTTTCTTTGAAGGTCGGTGCCGGGGTCTGACCGATCAATACGATATTAGTAATGATGATCTCTTTGAGCGCTTTGATATCATCGACAAACCCTGGTAATTGTTCGAGAAAATTGCTCATGGCGCATTTCACATGGTGCATATAATGGCGGTTTTTTTTGGTCGTCTCAATTATTTCTGACAACAGCCGTCGTGGAAGAATTTGGCTCGTAAAACCAGGTCAGCCCGCGCAGAGATCCGGTGGAATCAATAAAAATGGATATGGCTGAAAAATGCTAAAGTATCCTAAGTTACACCAAAACCAATAACAAGGTCAATATCTCAAAGAATTTATTTCGCTTCCCTCACAATTTGAATGATGGAAAAATGGAATATTGGGTCTGTGTCGCATCCTCAAAGAGTATCTAAACCATCCAAATATTGCCCTTGGCTCCTGCGGTGAATTTCAGTCTTGCTATATAAGCTGCAAACAGGCTGATCAAATTACAGCCCACGATTATGGACGGTTAGATCAAGGTCAAGCGCGATGCCGAAAGCTGATAAGCAACGGTGGTGATATAAAATGCAATATTCTAACTTATTCTTGGTTTAAAAAAGCATTGTTTAACGGTTTCAGTCTCAATCAATGCCCGTTGGCCGAAATAATACGGTAATATGCGTGTTTCGAATGCCAAATCGATCCAGGGGGATCATCACGGCATGCTCTTTTGTAAGACCCGGTGGGAACGCAACGGAAACCGGCATTTCACCAGAAATTGCTCCCTCACCCGCACACCGCAAGCATTCATAATATCCCACACCACCCTGGCCACGGCATGTTGGACAAACGGCCTGGGCCGGCAGCATAACTCTGGCATTTCCACCGCGACGCGCTTGTTCAGGTGTCAGCGTCACCTCAAGCGTCAAATTTTGAACGCGACCGGATTTTGATGCTGAAAGATCTGAAAAATTGCGCCACAGCCAGTCAAAGATTTCGTCAAACGAGGGACTAAAGGACTGAAACGAGCGGACCGGTGATATTTCACCGATATCGACAGGCTCTTGATCAGGGATCAAAGGTTCTGGTTTAGGGTAAGTGGTGGGCCTCAATGGTGTTTTTGGCGACGCTTTTCTTATATTTTGCTTATATTCACGCCGTCTGCGGCTATTTCCGAGCACCGTGTAAGCCTCTTGAATATCACGGAATTTCTCACTGCTACCCGCATAGTGATCCGGGTGGAATTCCTTGGCAAGTCGACGATACGCACTTCTAATTTCATCTTCAGTTGCATTCGGTGGAATACCGAGAATTG
>JASFTL010000249.1:0-6171 GCA_050053555.1 Desulfobacterales bacterium | reverse complement strand
TAGATGAAATAACCCGGGCCAAGCGTTTAGAAAATCTACTACGAATACAGGATAAAATGAGCTCGCTAGGTCGGGTAGCTGCCGGTATTGCTCATGAAATCAGAAACCCGCTCTCTGGCATCAACATTTATCTGAATACCCTTAATAAATTACACCATAGGGATGGAAGTGAGGAAAAAGTAAACCAGATTCTGAACCAGCTCCAATCGGCTTCCCGCAAAATTGAATCCGTCATCCGCAGAGTGATGGATTTTTCCAAGCCCAGTGAACCGAAACTATCGCTAACAGACATTAATATGCCCATAGAGGAAGCCATTAATCTATCTGTAGTTTCTCTTCGAAAACGGGGCATAAAAATTGAAAAAACTTTGAATGCAAATCTGCCGCTCTGTCATTTGGACGCTCAGTTAATCGAGCAAGTGATGTTAAACCTGATTAACAATGCGGCAGAAGCCATGAAAACTGCAGAAGAAACGAAAATCATAGTGGTAACTTCAACGGTTGAAAAAAATCGGATCCAAGTGAAAGTAACCGATTCCGGTCCGGGCGTTCCACCGGATGTGCGAGAAATGGTTTTTGATCCTTTTTATACAACCAAAAACGGGAGTTCCGGGATCGGTCTCAGTCTCTGTCACCGAATCATCACCGATCATGGTGGATCATTGTCTGTATCGGAAAGTGAATTCGGGGGGGCGGAATTTCGCATCGAAATTCCAATTAAGAATATGAAGGAGCATAGTGACTAAAATGATTACTTTTTCTATATACGTCATAGACGACGAGCAAAGCATACGAGACGGGATCATGATGACCCTTGAGGCCGGCTATCGTGTGAGATCTTTTTCTAAGGCAGAACCTGCCCTTGATGCCTTGGAGGAGGATCCCCCGGATTTAATTCTACTTGATGTGGGTTTGCCGGAAATGAATGGCATTGAGGCCCTTCGTCAGATCAAATCCTCAAATCCGGATATCCTGGTTATCATGATCACTGCTTATGAAGATGTCGATACCGTGATCTCTGCCATGAAACTCGGTGCCTACGATTATGTGATCAAGCCGCTTCACATGGATGCGTTGGAGGTCACTATACGCAATGCCCTGGATTCCGTGCGATTAAAGAAAGAAATTCAACAGCTCCAGGAAAAGCATCTCAAGGAGAACATTCCTTGTTTTATCAGTGAGAGCAATGCCATCCAGGATGTGATGGATTTTGTCCAAATGGTGGCGAAAAGCTCGGATACGCCGGTCCTGATCATGGGTGAAACCGGGACGGGCAAGGAATTAATAGCCAGCGCCATTCATTATAACAGCCCGAATTTCAAAGCACCCTTTGCCACCGTAAATTGTGCGGCCATCCCTAAGGATCTGATTGAAAGCGAGCTTTTCGGTTATGAAAAAGGCGCTTTTAGCGGTGCCGGTGCGTCCGGTAAAAAAGGATTAATAGAAGATTCAGCTGAGGGAACTCTTTTTTTGGATGAAGTTGGTGATCTAAGCCTTGAGGCCCAGGCCAAGCTGCTCCGGTTCCTTGAGCTCGGTGAATTTTATCGAGTCGGTGGAACAAAAAAAATGCATATTAAAACCCGGGTAATTTCTGCGACCAATAAAGACCTCAATAAAATGATCGAAGACGGCCTATTTAGAAAAGACCTATATTTTCGGCTGGGAGTGATCAAGGTTCAGGTGCCGTCTTTAAACGAACGGCCAGACGATATTATCCCTCTGACCAAATATTTTTTAGCAGAATTTAGCGATAAGTTTGGTAAGCAATTCACCGAGATTTCTTCTGAAGCCAAAAATGCGTTATTGACTCACCGCTGGACTGGCAATGTGCGGGAGTTAAAAAACCTTATGGAAGGCGCGGCGCTGACGGGCAAAGGGCCCGAGCTTAAATTGAAGGAACTGGGATTGGAATCTAAAAATCAGCAACACGTATCACCTGAAGTTCAAGATGAGCACGGGCTTTCCCCGCTGCCCCCTGAAGGGCTTGATTTATCCGAGCGGCTTCAATCTGTTGAAAGGCACTATATCGAACAGGCCCTTAAAATTGCCAGAGGCAATGAAAGCAAAGCCGCAAGGTTATTAAAAATGAATCATCATACTTTCCGTTACCGCAGAAAGAAATTACATGGAAAAGGAAAAATTTAATTTTTGGAAAGACCATTCCGTGAATTATCTGAAAATGGCCTTTCAGCATGATCAGCGGCAGAAGCTAGAAAATCCAGATGGATACGGAAGGAACAATGGAGAATGTGGCGACACGGTCGAAATGTTTCTGTCTATTCGCAAAGGCCGCGTTCAATCGGTTTGCTTTAATATCGATGGCTGCATTAACACGAATGCGTGTTGTAATACAGTTGCTTATTTGGCGGAAGGTAAGCCATTTGAGGAGGCTTGGGGTATAACAGCCGAAAATATAATCAATTACCTTGGGACCCTGCCACCGGGAAATTATCATTGTGCAGAATTGGCAGTGGGTGCTCTTTATAAGGCCCTATCCAATTATCAGCAAAACCAAAGAGATCCATGGAGAAAACGCTGTCAAAAAAAGTAAACGATATTTAACCTAATCATAAATACAATAGATTAATCCGAAATTATCGAAATTTGCGATTTGTTCTATCAATAAATCTAAAATATTAATTTATCTGGTTACGAGTGTATTGTCATAAATTATCTTTCGGATACCGCGGCTGGGGAGAGAAGATTACAGTTAGAGGTGATCACTGAATGTAAATTGTATTTACCAGCCCCAAGCAAATTAAACCTTTAAAAGGATTTTTTAGAATGATCGAACGCAAGCAACTGCGCCTGACAGAAACCGTGACAGGTTCGGGGTGAGCTTCCAAGATGCCTCCGGGGGACCTGGAGCGCGCATTGTGCGGCTTGGAGATTCCAATCAATGATCGTGTGATTGTCGGCATGGAAAGTCTGGACGATGCCGGCGTCTTTCAAATTTCCGATGATTTGGCCATTATCCAGACAGTGGATTTTTTTACACCAATTGTCGATGACCCCTATTGGTTCGGTCGGATTGCGGCCGCCAATGCGTTAAGCGACATTTACGCAATGGGCGGGATTCCCAAAACGGCCATGAATCTGGTTGGCTTTCCCCTCAAGCAGATGGATATCTCCATTTTGCGGCAGATCATTCAGGGCGGTCTGGATAAAATGAAGGAGGCCGATGTCGTGCTGGTCGGGGGGCACAGTGTAGAAGACCGCGAACTGAAATACGGTCTTTCAGTGACCGGGTTCATCCATCCGGATCGTATCCTGACCAAGAAAAATTTAAGCGTCGGCGATCACCTGGTGCTAACCAAACCTCTGGGCACCGGTGTTATTAATACAGCCATTAAAGGTGGCATCGCCTCAAGCGACGTTATTGAAAGAGTGACGCAACTGATGGAAGCGCTCAACCGGGATGCGGCTGAGGTGATGATCAAATACAGAGCACATGCGTGTACGGACATTACCGGTTTCGGTCTGCTGGGGCATCTTGCCGAGATGATCATTGGCTCCGGCTGCGGTCTTGAACTTATTGCTGACAACATCCCCATTTTACCCGCGGCCATCGAATATGCGGCCATGGGGCTGCTGCCGGCGGGCGCATCTAAAAATAAGGAATTTCGAAAGCCGATGGTCGAATTTTCTTCTTCCGTGAATTCCCTTGTGCGGGATCTGTTGTTCGATCCACAGACCTCCGGTGGTTTGCTGATCTGCATTGATCGGGATGACGCCGACAAGCTACTCGGCGAACTGAAGCAAAAAGGTATCGACGAATCCGCAGATATCGGGAAAGTCATTTCAGCACCGCCGCAAAAAATTCTCGTCCATTAGAAGCTGCCTTTCAATGTCTGGCGAAGGTGCGCCCCCATAACCCAATGACGGTCACAGGAATTCTGAAAAAGGAGCTTTTCATGAAAGAAATCGATGCAAGAGGATTAGACTGCCCGGCACCGGTATTGCAGGTTAAGATCGCAATAGAAGCCGAGCCGTTAAATGCTGTCCGTGTTGTTGTGGACAATAAGGCCGCCCAGCGAAATGTAAAACGCTTTCTCGAATCCCAGAAATTTAAGATTGCGCTTGAAGAAGATACCGACGGTTATTATGTGATCGGCAAATGCGCTGCAAAAACCCTAACAAAACTGGAAACAGCGCCGGCAGATGAAGCCGGGCAGATGAAAATCATGGTCATGATTGCCACGGATCGGCTTGGTTACGGTGATGACAAGCTGGGTTTAAAACTTATGGTCAATTTTATTCGGACCTTGAAAGAGATGGGTCCGGATCTGTGGCGGCTGGTCTTTGTCAACAGCGGTGTAAGGCTAACCGTTCAGGGCGCTGAGGTTCTGTCTGAACTCAAACAACTGCAAGACAATGGTCTTCAAATTCTGGTTTGTGGGACCTGCCTGATCCACTTCGGCCTTCTTGAGCGCAAGCAGGTCGGTGAAACCACCAATATGCTGGATATTGTGACTGCCATGCACCTGGCCGATAAAGTCATTAACATATAGCAAGTTCTTGACAAGATCCTCTGCGACTTGCCGCGGGAGAGTTGCACCCCTTTAAATTGCCCGACCGTTTCAATCATCTTCCTTATAATCTTTGTGTCCTGCTTTTATTTTCGAAATATTACGAATAGGCATTTCGAAATTTTTCGAATTTGCGGTCTCTCCAAAAAACGATTCCAACTAGAAATTAATGTAAGTATTCGTAATTAATATTTATATAACAATTATGAATTGATGGCACATATCATGCAAAATTGTCATGTGTATCAGCATATACGCGTTCGAAGCCTATTAACAGATTCTTACCATTTTCATCCGAAAGTTTGTGATTGCAGTGAGAAAAACGCGGTGAAGTTTTTAGAAAGGCGGCAATTCAATTAATAGAGACCTAAAATTAACCACAAGGAGGACCCCTATGGCGGAAGAAAAAGAAATCAAAACGCCCAAAGTCAAGAAATTGGCTGATCCTGTAAAGGCAACCATTGATCCGGCCAGTCAGCAGATGATTCATCGGTCTCATGATCTAGGCGTGGAGACAGCTTTTGATCGGGCGGTTACGATGAAACCATGCAATATTGGGACCCAGGGTATTTGCTGTAAAAATTGCGGTATGGGGCCCTGTCGCTTGCCGCTCCCCAAGGCAGGCATCGAAGGCGAAGATACCCGCAAGGGGATTTGCGGGGCGACCCCCAACACGATTGCGGCCCGCAATTTTGTTCGAATGATTGCTGGCGGCGCAGCCGCACATTCTGATCATGGTCGTTCGGTGGCAGAAGTCTTTATGGCGGCTGCCAGGAAAGAAACCGACGCTTACGAAATCAAGGATACGAAAAAGCTTATTGAAGTGGCCCAGGTTCTGGACGTCGATACCACAGTTGAAGTCGACGGCACACAGCTGGATCGCGATATGGATGAAATTGCGGTGGAAGTCGCTAAAAAGGCGCTCGATGAATGGGGCAAGGCTGAGGGCGAACTTCTTTTTGCCAAACGCGCCCCCGAAACGCGATATGAACTCTGGAAAAAGCAGGGGGTATTGCCGCGCAACATCGACCGAGAAATTGTTGAAATCATGCACAGGACCCACATGGGCGTGGATCAGGATTACAAAAATTTGATGAAACAGGGTACCCGCGCAGCCATCGCCGATGGTTGGGGCGGATCGATGCTGGCCACCGAGCTGCAGGATATCCTTTTTGGAACGCCTTATCCGCTGGCATCCGAAGCCAATCTCGGTGTCATGAAAGAAGACATGGTCAATATTGTTATACACGGCCATGAGCCGGTGCTGTCGGAGATGATCGTTGCGGTGGCCCAGAAAAAAGAAATGCATGACTATGCCCTATCCAGGGGCGCCAAGGGCATTCAGCTTTCCGGCATCTGCTGTACGGCCAACGAAATCTTACAGCGCCACGGTGTGCCGCTGTGCGGCACCTTCCTGCAGCAGGAACTGGCCATCATCACCGGCGCCTGTGATGCCATGGTGGTCGATATTCAGTGCATTTTCCAGAATCTGGCCAATGTGGCTAAATGCTTTCACACCAAACTGATTACCACCCACCCCATTGCCCGTATGGAACAGGACAATGTGATCCACATCGAATTTGACGAGCACCATGCGCTGGAAGACGCCGAAAGGATCGTCAAGTTGGCGATCGACAATTTT
>JASFTL010000248.1:0-6178 GCA_050053555.1 Desulfobacterales bacterium | reverse complement strand
ATTTTGATTTAATTCGATCCCTTGCATATCTATTCGAACATCATAAGCCAGGACCTCGAGCCCGTTTTGGGCCGCACGCCTTAAGCGGCGGCCGTACTCAGGATCGATGTGATCGGCCGGTCGAAACACCTGCGCATCCATTCTCTGGATAAAATAAAACATCATGCATCGATGGCCAGCATCTACTAGATTTTCCAGTTCGATTATATGCTTGCGCTTGGGATTGTCATGCACAGACAGGTAAACCTTCCGGCCCGGTTCACAACAGCCCTTCATACTGCCGGTATTCGGACAATGGACCGTGACAATTTCACCGGTTTCCAGTTCCACATCGGCAAGAAATCGCTTATAGCGTTTTAATAGGGTTCCGGAAGTGAGTTCGGGCCAGACCAGGCCTCTTGAGGCAGTTAGATGTAAAGATGGGCTCATAGAAATTTTTCTTCGATCATATCGGCCAGGGGCACAACATCTTCAAATCCGAATTTGGGAACTTTTAGTTGAAGATCCACATCGGTCACCACCGCGATCAGAAGCTGATCCTCTTTTAAAAGCGGCTCAGAGTGCCGCGCTGACCGCACGACTTCAATTTTGGGCCTGTTGCCTGTCTTGTAGCCTTCGGTGATCACCAGGTCAACATCATTAAAATAGCCCAAAAGACTATCCAGGTCTCCACTGTGATCATTTCTGACCATGGCAATTTTTCCGGGTGAATGAAAAATAACCGTATCGGCACCTGCAGCCTTATGCCGGGAACTGTCTTTGCCCGACCGGTCGATGTCGGGATTATGGTGCGAATGCTTGATGGTGCCAACTGTGTATCCGCGTTTCTTGAATTCGGGAATCAGCTTTTCAATCAAAGTGGTTTTGCCGGACTGCGAGCGGCCGACGATAGAAACAACCGGTGGCATAAGTTCAACCTTTTAAATTAAGATTTTGCGCATATTTGCAGAGAAAAACTAAGGTGCTTAAAAAAGATTGTCAAGCCAATTAGATGACAACCCTTTTTGTGTTCTGCCTGGAATTCAGAGAATCAATATAATCCGAATCAAAATGAGATACAAAAAAGTATTGATATCCTTTTTTTAAGGCTTATCATAGCTAAAATATTTTTAGGAATTTAAAATGGAAACCATCCTCGAAGTTAAAAATCTGGTAAAAAAATATGACCAGGGGGTTGCGGTTGATGATATCAGCTTTGCCCTCCGTAAGGGAGTCTGTTTCGGCCTGCTGGGTCCGAACGGCGCCGGCAAAACCACGACAATTGAAGTCATAGAAGATGTCATTCCGCCGACAGCCGGTGAAATCCTTTACCGGGGAAAAAGCCGCTCGCCATCATTTAGAGAAGAAGTCGGCATTCAGTTTCAAAGTACGGCCCTGTTAAATCTTCTAACGGTTCGCGAAACCCTTGAAACTTTTCAAAGCTTCTTCTCCAAAACCACCGGAATTGGAGAACTCGTGGAGTTGTGCCGACTCGGTGAATTTCTCGATCAATACAATGACAAAATATCCGGGGGGCAACGGCAGCGCTTCCTGCTGGCCTTGGCCCTGGTTAACCGGCCGGAACTGCTTTTTTTAGATGAGCCATCGACCGGGCTCGATCCCCAAGCCCGGCGTAATTTATGGGACTTGATCCAGGGAATCAAGGCCAAAGGTAAAACACTTATTTTAACTACCCATTACATGGAAGAGGCACAGTATCTATGTGATGAAGTGGCCATTATGGATTACGGCAAAATCATTGCGCAGGGACCACCTGGTGAACTGATTCGACGGCACAGCCGCGGGATTACTGTGGTGCTCCCCCGAAAGCGTTATGCGCTCAAGGCAAACAGCTTTCCGCTGCCGGTTCATGAAGTAAAAGATACGATCGAAATTAAGACCGATGATGTTAATCACTGTTTGGAGCAACTCATCAACCATGATGTCGATCTATCGGACATTTCGGTACGATCACCCAATCTGGAAACCGTGTTTTTGAATCTAACCGGACGTAAACTGCGAGAATAGCGATGAGCTTCAAGCGACTGTGGGCCATTTTAAAGGCCAGAAATTATGAGTTCTTTCGGGATCGTTCGGCTTTTGGCTGGAACTTCTTGTTTCCGTTTCTGCTGGTCGCCGGATTCGGTATTATCTTCGGCGGCAAAACCTACACTGAATATAAAATCGGCGTATTTCCATCCGAATCAGAGCAGGTCTCCATCGAGAGAATTAACATTCCGCAACGTTTTAAAGAGATGAACTATCTCAAATTTATCGGGTTTCCCAATGCGACTCAAGGATTGGAAAGACTAAAGCATCACCGCATTGATTTTTTGTTAAAAGCCGGCGATGGACCTCACCAATACTGGATCAGCGATTCTTCGCCCAAAGGATATGTTGTCGAGCAAATCTTTAAAGCTAGCCTTTTTCCAGCAGAAAGCGCGCTCAATGCTGAAAAAAAAGAAATTCAGGGAAGTGCGATCCGATATATCGACTGGTTGTTTCCGGGCATTCTGGCGATGAACATGATGTTCAGCGCGCTCTGGGGAGTTGGATATGTGGTGGTGCGCTATCGCAAAAACGGCGTGTTAAAACGACTGAAGGTGACTCCCTTAACGGCCTTTGAGTATCTAGCGGCCCAGGCCATATCCCGAATTTTTCTGCTCATGTTCACCCTGGTGATTGTCTGGACCGGCTGCGATCTCATTTTTTCGTTCAATGTGCAGGGATCCTATATCGATTTGTTTGTCATTTTTTTTCTCGGCAGCCTGAGTCTGACAGCCCTGGGTCTGGTGCTGGCCTCCAGGGGAACCAGTGAAGAATTTACCACGGGAATTTTAAATTTTATCTCCTGGCCGATGATGTTTTTATCCGAGGTTTGGTTTTCGCTGGAAGGTGCACCGGGTTGGGTTAAAGGTTTCGCAAAGATTTTTCCGCTAACGCACATGTTGACCGCTGCTCGCAAGGTGATGCATGACGCAGCTGGCTTGATCGACGTCGGCCTGGAAATTATGATTCTTTTGTTGATGACACTGGGGTTTTTAGCTTTAGGGGCCTCGTTATTCTCCTGGAACAAGTAGAACCTAACATCAAAATGCGTCTAAGTGCTCAGGGCTGCGTTATCCCGGCTCGGCTGAGCTCGCCGCAGGCCCAAATTGAAATACTCACGTACTCCGTGTACGCTCCGTTTTCAATTCGCAGGACGCCTTGCCCTGATGAACACTTTAATTAAATTGATCAAGATGTGAAATCCCGCTTTAGCGGGGAACCCTGATCCAATATTTTGGAGATAGCTTCTATAAGTTTAGAAATTCATAAAGGTAAGTGTGCTAAAATTAAAAGTGATCTGATCAACCACAAATATAGGCGGATAGAAGCAAATAACATTGGAGGAATTCTGTCAATTTTATATTAAAAGATGGAGCTTCGCGATTCCTTAACCCTGGCCCAGACCTTAAACACAGATTTAATGGGTTATTGGAAATCCTGCACTGTAAACTGAAGTCATCACATGATCGAATTTTTTAACGCGAGGGCAGGCTTTAGTCACTTCACACTTTAGTTCACTTTAGTCACTTATTTTCTGTGTCTTTGGGCATCTGATCCTGGGGTTGTGGTCGTGGTTTGGCGGCCGCGGGATCGGTTTTAATCTGTTTATTTCTGGGGATAAATTCGTTGATAAAATGAGTGGAATGAATAACGGAAATAATTTTCACAGCCACATAAATGGCGCCCATCACGGCTAGGTACTTTATACTGCCTTCAATTTTATTTAGCACGTCCTGCAGCGTCACAGCGATGTAAGCCAACAGAAATATTTCGACAACCGCATTCAGCACCCCGATAAAATAATGGCGCGTATAGAAATAACCCCCGCCCGGAAAGAGAATGGCACTAATATAAGCGACAATTTTATTTTTGAACTTTAGTTGACAGGATTCGCAGACATACGTGCCGGTCGACAGCGGACGGGTACATTGCGGACAGAGATGGAAGCGTTCGCCTAACTGAGTTTTGGTTCCCGAAAACGGCTTTGCCTTAAGCAGGGCCCTTATTTTTTTTCTTTCCGAAAGCGCAATGGCTTTAAATTTTTCCAGCTTACCGAATTTGGCATACTGAACAACCAGCGTCCCGCCTTTCAGAGAAATGGATCGACAACCGTCATAGTATATTTGAGCGATGGCGTCTTTAAACTGGTAGTTTGCAGTTGTGGGCACATGGAAAATCCGGTGATTCGTAAACACAAAAAGGGATCGTTCCAGATAAACGAATAAAAACCCGGTCACATATTGGGCCAGAGATGCGATCGGCGAATAGCCGGTCGAAACCAACAAAATCTTCTCACCTTTCTTTAAAAAAGGTTTGAGAAAAGGCAATTTGACAATCAGTTTGCGTTGTCGATTTTCAATACGCTTTTTATAGATGCTTTTGTGATTGGAAAACAGGGTTTCGCGATCAACCGGCAACCCGAAAATCTGGGGCCCCATCAAGCTGGTCGGCTCAAAGGCTTTTTCTGCCATTCGTGCTTATGCTCCTTTCAATACCCCCACACAGATGTGGATCCCATCATCTTTAAAAACCTCAAAAAAGCATCTCCCCTATCAATTGTCAAGAAAAGCTTTGGAAGAATTAGAAGTGGTTTCAAAACCTCAGATCGTGTTCGAGAGCAAGGCGTCCTGCGGATTGAAAACGCAGCGTACACATAAGTACGTGAGTATTTCAATTCGGGCCTGCGGCGAGTTCAGCCGAGCCGGGATAACGCAGCTATCGGACATTAGATGGGGTTTTGAAGCCACTTCTAGACGATGCCGGTGATTATGCCTGAATCGTTGGGGGTTTGGACTGGCAGGCGTTGAATGTCTTTTGCGCCGGCGGCAGCAAGTATATCCATTAATTGCTGCTCCGAATAGGCCTGACCGGAATCGGTTCCCAACATCATATTCAGAGAAAAAAGAGCCGGGAAAAGAGGACCGTCCATGGAATTATTAAGGATAAAATCATGGATGATAATGATGCCTCCAGGTTCCAAAACGGCAACGGTTTTTTGAATGATTTTTTGGCATTCATCCGGACCTTCGCTGTGCAGGATATGGGAAAGCCAGGCCGCATCGTATGAACCGTCAATATCATCTTCGAGATAATTTCCATCCACAAATTCAATCCGATCGACCAGATCGAACCGTCTAATCGTCTTTTCGGCAAAGGGCCGGGTGGTGGGCAGATCAAAAACAGTGGCCTTTAGGTGAGGGTTATGGCGACAAAAATGAATCGCGTATGTACCAGGGCCCCCTCCCATATCAAGCAAATGCCGACGGGAAGAAATATCGACCTTGGGAACCAGCAGCGGCGCCATATTCATGGCCATGTTAAACATACCCATTAAAAAACTTTCTCGCCACTCTTCATTGCCAAATGAAGAACGCTCACGTATCGCCTGACCGGACCGCACGCACTTCTCAAGCCGCGACCAGGATTCGACCAGATGATGATGATGCATGATGATGTGGCCCAGATATTTAGGAGAATCTTTAGAAAGAAGTTCTAAGCTGGAAGGAGTGTTTGAATAGGTATCATTTGCTTTTGCCAGCAGTTCCATCGCCACCAGCGCATTGAGGAGTCGTTCGACGCCTTTGGGTGCAGCATCTAATTCTTCTGCAATCTTAACTGCGGACAGGTACTTTTCACCAATAACCGTAAATACATCCAGTTGAACGGCTGCATGCAGCGTAAAGGTCTTCCAGAAATACCCCGATATTTTAAGCAGCTCTCCGGGATGCCAGTCTCGTTTTGCCATCGTTTCTATTTTTTACTGCGATTTCGTTTTGGGTGGTCCTTCCCCTTTTGCCATTCGTGCTTTTTTTTCTTCATCCGGCAATCGCTCCCAGGCGAGCTCCTCTTCGCTCATCGTCCAAAACGGTTTGCCGTTTTTGGTTAAGCGTACTTTAAATTCAAAAAAATCACCCTTTTTGACCTTAGATGCCATAAATACATCTTTTTCATCAATCTCAGCCCATACCCCTTTAATTTTAACCCGATCGCCTTTTTTGACACCGACGTCTTCAGGTTTGGCAAACCAGGTCGGACAGAGGTGCACATCGATGAGATCTTCCCCGTCCTTCACGATCATAATAGTCGCTTCTGACATACCCGCCATGGGCGGCTCTTCTTTAAACCCGACCACCCAGGCTCTGAATTTCTC
>JASFTL010000247.1:0-6193 GCA_050053555.1 Desulfobacterales bacterium | reverse complement strand
CAGGGTTCTGGATGCTGTCGGCATCCCCGACCCGAAAGATAGAATAAACAGCTACCCTCACCAGCTCTCCGGCGGCATGCGACAGCGGGTAATGATTGCCATGGCCCTGGTGTGTCAGCCGAAATTACTGATCGCAGATGAACCGACAACCGCGCTGGATGTGACCATCCAGGCCCAGATTCTATCTTTGATGCTTGAACTCAAAGAGGAGCTGAACATGTCTTTGGTGCTCATCACGCATGATCTGGGTGTTGTCGCCCAAATGGCTTCACGGGTGATGGTCATGTATGCCGGGCAGATAGTCGAGCAGGGTCCCATCATCAACATCTTTGATCAACCGTTTCATCCCTACACCCAGGGTCTTCTCAAATCCATGCCTCGATTGGGCGATCGCCGGGGCGGTCATGCACCGCGGCTCATGGAAATTCCCGGAACCGTCCCACCATTGACTGAATCCGTCATCGGGTGCAAATTTGCCGATCGCTGCCCTCATGTATTTAATGTATGCCTTAAGCAGCTACCCATGCTTTTCAAAATTGGTGGCGGCCAGCATGCACGCTGTTGGCTCAAGCACTATCCGGATCGGAGGAAACACGGTGGCTGACGTTCCCCTGTTAAAGGTCGAAAAATTGGTCAAAGAATTTCCGCTGGGCGCTGGATTGCTTGCCAGACCGCGGGCCCGGATCCGGGCCGTTGACGGCGTATCCTTTGCGCTGTCTCGCGGTGAAACTTTTGGCCTGGTCGGGGAATCGGGTTGCGGCAAAACAACGCTGGGACGCATGATTTTGCGATTGATCGAACCCACCAGCGGTGATGTCGAATTTGACGGTCAGAATATACTGGCTTTAAGCGGTAAAAAGATGCGGTTGCTGAGGCACCGCATGCAGATAATTTTTCAGGATCCGTATTCCAGTCTGGATCCACGCATGAAAGTAAGCACCATCATTACCGAGCCCCTGCGCAGCGGACAAAATCTTGCGATGATCGAACGACAACAAGTTGCCGCCGAGCTCGTCGAAAAAGTCGGCCTGAGGGCGGCAGATTTGGACAAATATCCCCATGAATTTTCAGGCGGACAGCGCCAGAGGATCAGCATTGCAAGGGCGCTGTGTGTGCGTCCGGAGCTGATTGTCGCCGATGAACCCGTTAGCGCTCTGGACGTTTCCATCCAGGCCCAGGTCATCAATTTAATGGCAGATCTTAAAAAAGAATTCCATCTGTCTTATGTTTTTATATCCCATGATTTGAGTGTGGTGGAACACATCAGCGACCGCATTGCTGTGATGTACCTCGGAAGGATCGTGGAGCTGGCGCCGGCTGAAAGTTTTAGTATCTCACCGCGTCATCCCTATACGGCGGCGCTTTTGCAGGCTGTACCCATGCCGGACCCCCACCGCAAAACCGAGCCGGTTCCCATAGAGGGCGACGTGCCCAGTCCCATCGATCCGCCACCCGGCTGCGAGTTTAATCCTCGATGTCCGCATGCATTTGAGCGCTGCCGTGTCGCACGGCCTTCGCTGGTAGAAGCGACATCGCAACACTTTGTGGCCTGCTGGTTAAATGAGAGACGAGGCCTTGGGATTGGATAATGGAGGAACGACATGAAAATAGCGATTGTGGGTGCCGGCGCGATGGGCAGTCTGTTCGGCACTCTGCTTGCCGAAGCCGGCAATGAAGTTTGGCTGTATGATATCTGGCAAGACCACATGAAAACGGTTAGGAAACGAGGACTTACGATCGAGTTTGAAGGCAAGACCCGCAATGTCAGTCTGAATGCCGTCAACAATCCTTTGCAAATCGGGGAATCCGAGCTGGTTTTGATGTTCGTAAAATCAACTCAAACCCAATCAGCAGCAGAATCTGCTGCCCTTCTGGCAGGAGGAAACGGATTGGTGATGACACTTCAAAACGGCATGGGTAACGCCGAAACCATCGCGGAACATATCACACCCGGTCGAATCCTGGTCGGCACAACTTCCCATGGTGCCACGATGCTGGGAGCCGGGAAAATTCGACATGCCGGCAAAGGACCCACCATTTTGGGTATCTGGAGCAGCGATGAAAAAAAATTTAAAATTGCCCGGCAAATCGCAGCGATGCTCACTCAGGCCGGAATTGAAACGACCGCTGTAGCCGACGTTCGGCCGGTGATCTGGGATAAACTGCTTGTCAATGTGGGCATTAATGCCATCACGGCTTTGTGTGGCATCACCAACGGCCAGATTCTTGATCTCGAATCGACCCGGGAGCTCAGCCACCTGGCTGTTCAAGAAGCAGCGGCGGTAGCGCAAGCTTTAGGAATCCAAATCCGTGACGATCCAATTTCCCATGTTTTTCAGGTGGCCGTTGCCACTGCGCCTAATCGTTCCTCCATGGGTCAGGACGTCGATCATCAGCGGCCGACCGAGATTGATTCCATAAACGGTTTTATTGTAAGCGAAGCCGAACGAATGGGGATCAGCGCACCGGTTAACCGGACGCTGACGGCTTTGGTGAAAACCATGGAGTATCATTACCTTAATTAAGGTTTCAGGTGTCAGTGTTCAGGTATCATCGTTTTGGCCGCTGGCTTCTGGCTTCTGGTCGCTGGCCAGAAACCAGGAGCCAGTAGCCAGTGACCAGAGACTGACACCTGAATCTAAGAAGCAATAGGAGACGACTGAAAAGATGGGCGATAATAAAATAAGCATTTTAGACATTCAGAAGGCCAAGGCAGAAGGACGCAAATTGGTTATGGTTACCGCCTATGACTACCCGTTCGGTTTGCTGGCCCATCAAGCCCAAGTCGACATGGTGCTGGTGGGAGATTCTTTGGGCATGGTCGTAATGGGTTTAGATGGAACTGTCGGCGTCACCATGGAACACATGCTTCATCACATCAAAGCGGTTGTGCGAGGTTGCAAAGGGCCGTTGGTTATTGGTGACATGCCTTTTATGAGCTACAACACCTCTATCCGCGAAGCGATTCAAAATGCCGGCCGGCTGATAAAAGAAGGGGGATGTGATGCTATCAAACTGGAAGGCGGCCTGGATTTCGCCCCGACCATTGAGGCGATTGTGAAAGCCGGTATACCGGTTCAGGGCCACATCGGTCTAACCCCCCAAACCGCCAGTGCTCTGGGGGGATTTAAAATGCAGGGCAAAGACGCTGCAGCCGCCAAACAAATTATAGATGATGCCAAGGTCCTTGAGAAAGCCGGTGCCTTTTCAATAGTGCTGGAAGCCGTCCCTGCGCCGCTTGGCAAATTGGTCGCCGAGTCGGTGAACGTTCCGGTCATCGGCATCGGCGCCGGTGCGGACGTAGATGGCCAGGTGCTGGTCACTCATGACATGATCGGGCTTTTTGACAAGTTTGTGCCCAAGTTCGTTAAACAGTACAGCCAGATTCGAACCATCGTCTTAGAGGCCATGCAGTCCTTTAAAAAAGAAGTACACGAGGTGACTTTTCCGGGGCCGGAACATTCATTCAAAATGCCCGAGGAGACACTCGCTCAGCTCAAAAAAATGATCGAGTAATTATCTTTGATACTTTTTTAGAACGATCTGAATGTTTAATTAACCGCAGACCCGCGCCGACGATCGCTGACTTTTTAATTAGCCACAGACACACACAGACTTTACCCTGTTAAATCCTCCTGCGAAGGGGCTGAAAGCCATTTAACAGGGCGAGCACTAACTTTTGTTCGGCCGACCCGCCTTGGCTCTGGACGAACAAATACTGTCAATCGCTTCGCGATTAAACAAAATATTAATCCGTTTAATTCACTTAAATACTGTAGTTTTCTTAGATAAGAATTACCTTTTAAACTGGAATAAAACTGATGCCCGGACGGCATACAGTTTTTCCTCGGGCAATGTCGCCCGAGGAAAAGATGTTGTTTGTGTGGGTCTGTGGCTAATTACTCAAAACTGTCTGCGCGTATCTGCGTGTGTCTGCGGTTAAATTATAAAATTAAATCTGATAAAGCTTGAGGGGCTGATCGGCGAGCTGCTGATTGGCTTCTTTTAGTTTTTCTTCACTCGAAACGACTGCAATCGATTGTTGCTCGGGGTGGGCGGCAAAATACTTTCCGGCTGCCTGCCTGACATCCCGGCGGGTCAAAGACAGCAGTTTTGTTTTAAACTGACCGCGAATCTCATCCGATAGAGAAACAATCTTGCGATAAAATGCCTTTCTGGCTGCCGGTCCCGGTGGATCCGGCTTATCAATTTCCGAACACACTTGCAAAATAGCTTCTTTAAGATCCTCATCGGAATATCTGCCGTTACGGGCAAACGCTGCTGCAGCCTCATAAGCTTTCAACGTAGCAACAATGTGAGGATCCCGGTAAGACCCAAAACAAAACAATCCATCTTCGGGGCTATAAATAGCGAATCCGCCATAGGCGCCTCCCTTTTCCCGGATTTCGCGATGCAAATACATGGATCGCAGGATCTTGCTGATCACTGCCAAAGCCGGTGCATCTGTGTGGGTCATGCGAACCGTTTCAAATGTCAGGGCAACAAACGATACTGCGGTAGACGTACTCCAGCCCTCTCGCAAACTTCTATTGTTCAATCTGATGTCGGGAGATCCGAATCCATCGATCTGACCGTCTGCGAGCCGCTTAGAAATCTCTGCGGCCCAAGGGCTCGCTATTGTCAAAGCGGCTTCTTCTCCGATCAATGCCATCTGAAAGTTGTTACGAACAAAAAGTTGTGTCCCAATGGTAGCCAGATCCTGTGATAATGCAGACAATTTTTCACCGCTGAGATGATCGGTTAGTCGCTTGATGGTTTTCAGCTGATGGATACCACTCCAGGATTCATTCAGCGCGCGGGAGCGTGAAAAATTCCTGGAGGCGACCGATATGGCCAATCGGTGGCCGTTGTGCACAATCATGGATTGAAGGCCGGCACGATATTCGTTCAAAAGATTTTTTAAGCGCGAATGGTCGGAGAAATCATGGTGTGCGATAAGTTCCTCAATAATTTCGAACATCTTCTCCTGATTCCGCTCGAGACATTTGCCGCTAAACGAAATAAAAGGCAAACAGCTTCCATCGTGATCATAACGGGTCCGCGCGTGTGTCGCCAAACCGATACCACCCGTAAAAGTATCGATTCGTCGTGCCATTTCGGTATAGTCATGTAGCGTCGTTCCTGTTCGGGTCAGGGCATAGCAAAAAAACGGAACCCAAGGAATTAGGTGCTGGGGGAGGGCTCCGGTACCGGCTGAAGCCGCGAAATAGAAAATTCCAGCAGTCGGCTGACTGTATTTCGTAACGGACGACTTGCGATCGTAGGCTGTTTCTTCAACTATTGGAACCGAAGGCGGAATATCCTCTCTTTGCAATGTAGGCAGACATGATAAATCATCATCTGTTTCTTGCTGAATCTGCAAGGTTTCGGCATCCTGACGTATTTTTTCAATGGCGGTCCGGGATAATCGTTTTTTGATTTTTTCTAATTCGGCCTGAACGCGAACCGTTTCCTTGTGCTCCATTTGTGGGTCCGGGACCATGGTGAGTCGGACCCGATGGGGGTTGCTTAACAAATATTTTTTAATTCGGTTTTCAAAAAAAGGCTCCTGCTTCATCAATTGACGCAGTTTTTTTAGATCATCATCAAATTTCAAAATCCTTGCGGGATCACCACCGTGCATCCAGGGGCCGGCAAAAGCCATCAAAAGTTTAATACCGTAAGGATAAGGTGTGTTGGTAACCTCCTTACGATGAAATTCGATCTGGTGAATCGCTGCATCAATCAATTGTGGATCAATGCCGTTAATGGCCAGATCGGTCAGCACCTTAAAAATAATGGATTCAATTTTTTCGGCAGCATCTTCTTCGGTATCCTTTAATCCGCAGACAAATGACGTATCTCGATTGTCGGCATCAAAGCCGCTGCCATCACATAGAGCGGATCCGAGTCCGGAGTCAATAAGGGCCTTGCGAAGCGGCGCCGCAGAATTTCCCAGCAGGATCTGTTCCAACAACGATAGCGTCAGAACTTCAAAGGCATTTCTTATGTCAGCCGCAAGCCAGGCGACACAAATCTGGCATTTTTTGGACGGATCCTCATTTGCCTGGAATGGATAGGCAACTTTGTCCATCCGTGGTTTGCGCCATCGCGGCTGTAGAGCAACATCTGTATCTGGAGAGATACGCTTAAATTTTTTTAAAACCGTTTCGTCAATAACTGCCAGGCTTTC
>JASFTL010000246.1:0-6197 GCA_050053555.1 Desulfobacterales bacterium | reverse complement strand
CTTCTGCATTTCAGAGAATATTTCCCTTGCATTTTTATAAGTTCGCTGACAGAGATAAATTACGAATGAGGATTAGCCATGAGTTTATACAATAGCCTGCGGTAAACCAATACGGTCAATCCTGTATTCAAGGTTTATGAGAACTTAATTTGCAACCCTGTTTTTCAAATTGCGCACGCATGCATCTCCGGATCAGCATATAGCGGCAGGTGGTCAGAGGCCAGTCGCAAATTCTCATTGATGGGAACAACCGTGTTCAAGGTTTTGAAATGCTTGGAGATAAATATATGATCGATGCGAAAAAGCGGCCGACGGGAAGGAAAGGTGGGGTGCGAGCGTTCATAATGCTTGGGGTTTTTTCAACATCCATCAAATACCGAGACAGCCGACGCGGACATGCCGAAATGGAAACCGACTCAGTATTGCCAGACCGTATTTTTGAGCTCCATTTTTAACCACAGGGAAAAACTTGTAATTCATACCCAACATCTTGCCGAGAATCTTGGCCTGGTCCTGATGTTGGGTGCGCGGGATGCCGACATCCACCTCCTGTAAGGCCAACAGATCTGGACTCAGTTCATCGATCACTCCGGCAACCTGCTCCGGGCGCACCTCACCGGCCATGTTCACGCAGCTGTGAACGTTATACGTCATTGTTCGGATAGCAGATTTTTTCGACGTTTTATATTTTGCAGCGGTTAGATTCGCCTTTTTTGGTTTCAATTAATCTATTCCCTGTCACAGTGTTCCGTTGAATCCCGATCAAAGCTTGACACCTTTTCCTAATGCCTATATTGGCGCAATGTAAATACATGCCAGCGCGTATCTGAGTTTCCAAATTTGTGTATTCGCGTAAGATACCGGTCCAGGGCCATATATTTCTGTAGTCAAACATAGATTCACCATGAATTCAGCAATATGCACAATAATTCAAAGAGTAAATATACCATCTTTTCAGCGCTTAAATACATAATCACCATACTGGACTTTTTTACCAAAACGATTATTCTGCAATGACCAGGACATAAAACACAGTGAAAGGCTTAAAAATGGACTGCCGGATGTTTGAAAAGCAGGTTAAATCAATGTTGAAAGAAGATAAAGAAGCAAGACTGGACAACGGATCGTGGCAGCATTATCAGGATTGCAGTAAATGCCGCGACAGGTTTGCTGTCATTTTAAGTGATTACATGGCCGAAGGAGCGATTCCGCAGTCGCCAGGAGCGCGTGCCTCAGATCCGGCCAATGAAGAAGGCACCGATCAACTCGCGAACCCGGTCGAATTTAAAGATGCGCCCATCACCTTTACGCTGTACTTAAACGGTCGCGAAGAAGCCGTCAAGGTGGTCGAACCGGAAATGGATGTGCCGCTGCCCGAAGACGCGCGGCTGGTGATCAAGGAAAAAGAAGCGGTTTGGTGTGATGTGAGGTTTGCCTTCAACCCTGATAGCGATCGTCCCTACGAACTGCATTTCAGCGTACTGATGGGCATCAGTTATAGCGCTGATCACCTGGTCGCATTCGGTACCTCCTTGGAGCAAGACAAGGATCTTCTGAATACATATAAAATGGAGATTGTCGATCGGGGCGGTGTGAAGGCGTGGATTGAAATGACCCAGGGCAAAGCCCGTTTGGCGATTAAGTACAAAGGACAGATTCAATGAGCAAAGAACGCCTTGTTGTCATCGGTGGGGATGCCGCCGGCATGAGTGCGGCTTCGCAGGCACGCCGGCAGAATGCAGAACTTGAAATTCGCGCTTTCGAACGCGGCGCATTTACATCTTATTCCGCCTGAGGGATCCCCTATTATGTCGGCCGTGTTGTCGACGACGTTAATAAACTGATTGCGCGGACGCCCGAGGAATTTGAGCACAAACAGAACATCGCTGTCAGAATCCGCCACGAAGTGCTCGCTATCGATCCGAAGCAGCAGCGGGTGCAGGTTCAAAACCTGAAAACCGGAAAACGATGGTGGGAACCATATGATCAGTTAATGCTTGCCACTGGAGCGGTTCCGATTTGTCCAGAGGTGCCGGGCGCAGATGCCGAAGGAATTTACGGAGCGCATAATTTAAAAACCGCCATCAAGATAAAAGAAATCCTTGATCAAAAACAGCTCAAGCGCGCCGTGATTGTCGGCGGCGGTTACATTGGACTGGAGATGGCAGAGGCCCTTGTACTTCGAGGGCTGGAGGTCAGCCTTGTAGAGCAGGCGGCTGAGGTCATGAATACCCTGGATCCCGACATGGGCGCCCTGGTTTCCAAAGCACTCGAGGAGACAGGGGTAAAGCTCTACCGCCGGGAAACCCTTCAGGGCTTTGATCATCAGGATAACAACGTGCGGTCCGTCATTACCGATCAGCGAGAGATTCCGGCCGATATGGTCATTTTAGGCATGGGGGTTCGACCGAATACGGTCCTCGCCAAAGAGGCCGGCATAACCATTGGCGAAAAGGACGCGGTCAAGGTCAACGACCGCATGCAGACCGATATTGAAAATATCTGGGCGGCCGGTGATTGTGTTGAAAGCTTTCACCTGGTCAGCAAAAAGCCTTTCTATGTCGCTTTGGGAACGGTTGCCAACAAGCAGGGCCGTGTGGCGGGCATCAATATCGGCGGCGGGCATGCAACCTTTCCGGGGGCGGTCGGAACGGCCATCAGCAAGATCTGCGAAGTCGGCGTTGCCCGCACCGGTCTGCAGATAAAAGAGATTGAACAGCTCAACCTGCACTATGTCAGCACCAAGATCGAGAGCAAAACGCGAGCCGGGTATTATCCCGATGCTGAAGACATTACCGTAAAAGTTCTGGCCCAAAAGGACAGCGGCCGGCTGCTAGGCGGCCAGATCGTGGGCAAAGGTGACGGGGCCAAACGCATCGATGTTCTGGCCACCGCCTTACAGGCTGGATTTACCGTTCAGGAAATGATACACCTGGATTTGAGCTACGCCCCGCCCTTCTCGCCTGTCTGGGATCCGGTTTTAATTGCGGTGCGTCAGGTCATGAAAAAAATTTGATGCCTTCAATCGTCAACAAACAAAAGGATAAGGAGCTTAAAATGGAATATACGTGCCCGGTATGTCAAGCTTCAAGCGACATTACGGAAAGCGATCTTAAGCATCCCGTCACCCGGACCACGTGCCGAAGCTGCGGCACCATATTACTCATTAATCCTGACACGGGCAAAGTGGATGCCCACAAGTCTCCCCTCAAAGATTCCTCTGCGCTAGAAACTTTAAGGAGTCAGCCTACTGACGAGTCCGCATCGGTCCTTTCCAAGCGTTCGAAAGACAAGGAGTCCACTGATTGGACGGCGGTTGTGGTGGTTGTGATTATTTTGATCGTCCTCATTTCTGCCGGTGTTTATTTTGCCTTTAATCTGGACATTGTTTAAAAGGAGTTCAAGGTGGCCATCCTGAAAGAAGGACACAATTGCTGGCGCTTATCCCATGCGGATAACATAGCGTTTTTGATCGATGGCGCCGCTTATTTTGAAGCGGTCGCGGACACCATCGAGCAGGCGCAAAGGTCCATATGCATTGCCGCCTGGGATATTGACAGCCGCATTCAACTTCTGCGCCGCGACGAAGCGGAAAATCAGCGGCCGAGTTTGGGCAATTTCCTCAACACGAATGTGAAGCGAACAAGCGGACTGAGTGTTTATATCCTGGCCTGGGATTTTCCGATGCTTTATATCAGGGAGCGTGAATGGCTGCCGATCTTTAATCTGGGCTGGAAAACGCATCGACGCATCCATTTCCATTTGGATGATGAACACCCCATCGGCGCTTCACAGCACCAAAAGATCGTCGTGGTTGACAACAGAGTAGCATTTTGCGGAGGCTTTGATTTGTCGAATATGCGCTGGGATACCCCCCGGCATGAAATAGATGACCCGCGGCGTAAAGATCCGAACGGCAAACCCTATGACCCGGTTCATGATTTCCAGATAATGGTGTCAGGAGAAACCGCCGCAGCGCTGGGTGAATTATTCAGTGACCGCTGGAAATCGGCAGGGGGTGCTGCAATCGATTTTAAAGATGACCAATCTGCGAATCCCTGGCCCCAAAATCTCACACCGGATCTGAAGGATATCCCGGTAGCGGTTGCACGAACCCTTCCGGCTTATAAAGGCCGTGAAGAAGTCCGGGAAGTGGAAGTATTGTATGAAGAAGGCATTGCTTCAGCAAAAAAATCAATTTACATTGAAAATCAATACCTGACATCCAATAAGATTGCCGAAGCCCTTGCCAATAGCCTTTCACAAAAACAAGGACCTGAGATCATCATTGTCCTGCCTAAGGAGTCCAGCGGTTGGCTGGAGCAAAGTACCATGGATTCGCTGCGAGCTCGAATATTAGACGGCCTGTTCGAAGCGGATCGTCATCATCGGCTGCGGGTTTTCTATCCGACTTCGGATGACGGAGAAACTGCAGTATACGTGCATTCAAAACTGATGATCGCCGATGACCAGCTGGCCATCATTGGCAGTGCCAATTTAAGCAACCGTTCGATGGGACTCGACTCGGAATGTTGCCTGGCCATCGAGGCTGACGGTGATACCACCATAGCCGAGGCGAACGCAACATTGCGCAACCGTCTGCTGGCTGAACATCTGGGGGTCTCTGTAGATACCATAACAAACACCCACCCCGAAAAAACATCTCTGATCGAAACCATTGAATCTCTGTCGAATTCAGGCCGCCAATTAAAAAATGTGGAATATTCGCAATCATTACCTGTTGATGCGGCTTCCATTGTTACGGACCACAAGTTGCTTGATCCGGAAACACCGGTTGAATTTGACCGCATGATGGACCGTTTCGTTCACGAAGAAGACGCACGGACCCGTCTGTCCCAAGTCCTTAAACTCGCAGGCATATTGCTGGTTTTACTAACGCTGGCAGCAGCCTGGCGCTGGGGCCCTCTTTCGGAATGGATGAACAGCGAAAATTTGGCAGTCTGGACCCGAGAAATTCGCGGAAATCCAATTTCTTTTCTGGGAGTTCTGGGAGCCTACGTTGTCGGTGGACTGATCATGATACCCATCGCCCTGCTGGTCGGCGTGACGGCAATGTTCTTTTCGCCGACATGGGGAACGCTCTATTCACTCCTTGGTTGCCTGTTAAGCGCATTGACAACTTATTTAATCGGTTCCTCTTTGGGAAAGCAGATGGTTCGCAAAATGGTCGGACAACGGTTGAATCGCTTGAGCCGGCAGATGGCCAAACAGGGAATTTTGTCTGTTGCCATGATTCGAAACATGCCGGTGGCGCCCTTTGCGATTGTCAATATCATAGCGGGCGCTTCCCATATAAAGTTAAAAGATTACCTGATCGGCACCGCATTGGGCATGTTGCCCGGAATTGTGGCCATCACAATATTTGTCGATCGTATCCTGCATACCATAAAAAACCCGGGTTGGATCAATGCGCTCATCATCGTATTTCTGGCGACGCTCATGATATTAGGAGGCTGGTGGACAAAAAAACGACTGACCGGCAGCAGCTCCAGCGGATAAATCGCAAAATTGGCTTTATGGCCCCTCCCATTTTTCCAAAACTTCCGGATCCGTGATGACGGCAACCGGGCAAACGGATTTGGCGCTCACGCGTTCGACGGCACTGCCCACATACCATCTGGATTCTTGCAGTTTTCCTTTTACTCTGGTGTGGGATCCCATGGCAATTAGGTCTGCATCGTTCTGTTGAGCCGACTTTAAGATTTCCATGTCCGGATAAACCCCTCCCCATGTATCGATTTCAATTTTGATCGTTTCAGGAATTTTATTACAGAATTCTTCCTCCAATCGTTGCCTTATTTTACGAATATCGGCTTCATATTGCGTTTGCGAATACTCAGGCTGGGGGGGGACCGGTAACATATGAAACAGATACAACTTCGATCCTCGCTTTTGCGCCAAGTCCACCGCAAAATGGAAGGCACTGATGCAGGAGGGTGAAAAATCAAGGCCGACCATTATTTTTTCAAACGTCACCTTGCTTTCGGAAATGGGTGTATTGACAATCATCACCGGACAGCGCTCGCGTTTGATGATGCCTTCCGTGGTGCTTCCCATCCTCGTTTTTGCTTTCTGGGAAGCGCTTTCAGCTGCTTTGCGACGATGGGCACCGAGCAAAAGCAAATCAGGTCTTTCAATCATGGCGAGATTTAATATTTCCATCCAGGGAATGCCAC
>JASFTL010000245.1:0-6204 GCA_050053555.1 Desulfobacterales bacterium | reverse complement strand
GGCATCGCGGGTGGTTCCCGGCTGATCGCTGACCAGATGCCGTTCCTCCCCCAGTATGCGATTAATTATAGAGGATTTACCTACATTGGGTCGGCCGACAATCGCCAGACCGATGGTGCCTTCAGCTGCCTTTGGGCCTGCATCTTTATCAATTACAGAAAATCCTTCTACCAGGGCATCGAGAAAATCATTCATCCCGTATCGATGCTCAGCCGATATCGGATACAGCGGTTCGACACCCAGACTGAAAAAATCAGCCACATGTACTTCCTGTTCGGCGCCATCTATTTTGTTGACTGCATAAAAGACCGGTTTGTCGGCGACGCGAAGCAAGTCGACCATATCGCGATCAAACGGTGATATGCCTTCTTTGCCGTCCAGCAGCAAGATAACCGCGTCTGCATCTTCGATCGCCTGTTGGACCTGAAAGCGAATTCCAGCCGAAAATTCATCACCTTCGGTGAACCCGCCGGTATCCACGAGAGTAAACTCAACATCGTTCCAGTTCGCATCCCCGTGGTGACGGTCACGGGTGACTCCCGGGAAGTCATCCACCAGCGCATCTCTGGTGCGGGTGACCCGATTGAAAAAAGTTGATTTACCGACATTGGGACGGCCGACAATGGCAACAATGGGTTTCATGATAAGCTTTATTGAAATAAAATGTATATTCTTTTCAATGCCCGAATTTCGCACCGAATTCAGTTACTAAAACAATAGGAATTAACTACATGTATTGCCAAACGCGTAAAATTGCAAGATTTCATAAAAATGAATCAAAATATAATTGCCCACTTGACAAAAAATTCACAATGTATGACAAATTGTAATACACTAATATGGGAGGTGTTATCAATGCCGACAAGTGTAAGATTAGATCCGGAAACGGAGGAACTTCTGATAGCAACAGCGAAAACCCTTAATGTAACTAAAACAGACGTGGTGAAGGCTTCCATACGTGATTTCTGCTTTAAAATCCTGCACAAAAAGAGCAACCGTCCTTATGATTTAATTTCTGATCTTGTTGGAAAAGAATCCAGTGGGAAGGGTGATCTTGCCATTAACAGTGAAGAAATTTTGCGCCAAGCGTTCAAAAAAGAAAAATGATTCTCCTCGACACCGGCCCAATCGTTGCCTTTTTTGATGCATCCGATGACTTTTATCAAATTTGCATCGATATCCTCAAAAAGATTAAAGAACCGCTCATTACGACATGGCCGGTGCTCACAGAGGCATTTTATTTATTGGGATTTTCATGGAAAGCCCAGAATAACCTTTGGGAATTTATATTAAGAGGTGGCGTTGAAATTTTCCCTGTTGATGCAAAGATGCAAGTCCGTTGTCGAGAACTGATGAAAAAATACAAAGACTTACCGATGGACCTGGCAGATGGGTCTTTAGTTGTTTTGGCTGAATCTAAAAACCTCGCAAAAATCTTCACGTTAGATCACAAGGACTTTAAAATTTACAGGTTTGCAAAAAATAAGAAATTTAAATTATTGCCTGCCCGCCTTAGTTACTTGAATCATTGACTTTAGAATCAGTTTCAGCAGATGCCTTCGGCCGGCAGATCGCCTGTCATGTCCACTATTTATTTATATGTCCACTATTTATTTATATGGTGCACTTTGAATTTGAATTCACCCTTCTATCCCTAATCAAAATTTTACGCCGTTTTTTACTGCTTGATGAATTCTTGCGGTGTCACTAAGCGACGATCTATTGGATTAGGCAATCCGCTTTCCAAATCATCAAGGTTTTTTTCCCATTCCTGATAGCGCTGCTCAAGTAATGACTGGAATCCGGAATTCTCTCTTAGCGTCTCCAAGGTGGGTTCAGATATGAGGTACCTGTAGCTTCTGGCAAAGGTCGGCTCATCCTCTAGGAGCACTAATGCTTTGTCATCGTCCCCCGCAATTGCGCAGAGAGAAATGTAGTAAGGCCCATACGGTCCTCGCAACCAAGGCGCATTACTATTCGCTTGAAGTGTCTCCTTGGCCGAGCTGAGGTCTCCTTCTCGAGCTGGAATCCAGGCGCCTACAACATCTAGAATCGGTGCCACTGCCTCTTGGCAGCACCTTCGTCCCTCAGACCACATTTGCTCTGCCTTACGTAGATCCCCCAGATAAAAATACTGCGCACCGGCGAGTAGATTGGCCACAAATGCCTCACGCTCAATTTCCTTTGCCTTCAGTGCCAGTTCAAGTGCCTCTTGGTAAGAGCCGCGGAGCTGCTGGGCAAGGGCAGCATTTGTGTAGGGATATATGTAAGAGGGTGCCAGGGGAAAGACCTCGTTTTCTTCAATTGTGATGTTAGACTCATAGAATCCAAGGTAAAGGTATAAGAGAGCAAGCACGTTGTGGGCAATGGCATGCTCAGGATCACTCGCCACTGCCTTTCGCGCCAGCCTGACCGCTCCAGCCCCATCCTGAGATCCCGCGACGTAGGAGACGTAACCAAGCTCAGCGAGCGCGAAGGGATCTTGCGGCTTCGTCTTCAGTATCTGTCTCCAAATCACCTCGCTTTCCGCGAGCAACTTCATATCACTATTGGTCTCCCATCGTAGAATATAGAGAAATGCCAATTGGGCCAATGCGTCATGAAATGCGGTTTCTGCCATATTGGCAGCCTTTTTGAGATAGAACTCTCCATCTCGGAAATCCCTGCCCTTTCGAAGGTTGTTGAACCTGTTTTGATAGAAGATTCCCTGATTGAAAGCTTCAAATACATCGATCGGCTGTTCGGAAATTTCCCCAATGATATCAAAAATCTCAGCAACGCTATCACTGAAACCAGGGTCATCTGGCTTGCGGGTTCGAGTTAGAACTTCCTCTACCACGTTGCCAGCTATTTTCTTGATTGTCGACTGAATGTTCGCCCAGGGGTCGACGTAAGTGCGCTCCCATAGGACGGAATCTTCCCCTGACGTAATACTCAGTCGTACTTCAACCACACAGGGATCTGCCCGCAAATCTAGACGACCCTCTAAAACAAAACGGGCTCCAGTTTTCCTTCGAATCTCATTCTTCGAGAGCTGGTCACCCTTAATGCCCATCAGCTCGCTTAAAGGCACAACACCAAATTTGTATTTGTCGCTTGGCACGGTCTCAAGTACTCTGCGAAGGAAGCTGCTTACACCAAAACACTGGGGTTCATCCTTTTCTCGCCCGCCCTGGTTTTTCAGATCCATTACGGCCACCCACGGACGTCTGACTGCTTCGCGGGCAATCCCTTCTGACACCGGCGGTTGCAGCGTGCTGTCGCTGACGTGCTTGGTCTCAGGGCGTTTGGATTTCGAAGCTAGCCACGCTCCGCCCACAAAATAGCCGAGACCTATGACACCAACAACCAACAGAATCGCCTTAACCACAAATCGCAGGTCAGCTGAAAGAAGTTGCGAGCCTTGCAGTGCCAGCAGTGCCAACACAAGAACAACGACGATCCCAAACAGAAGCCATTGGTTTTTGATCCTGTCCACGATTCTCTCAAAGACACCCTCGAAGGGTATCCTAATCGATTCTCGTTTGGAATCAGATGACGGTCGACTGTTCTGCTGGCCGGAAGAAGCTTTCTTCATCATCATGAGCAATGCCTCCGGTCTTCGATTGAATTGATAGAAACTAAGATAGAGATGATGGGAAGGAAGCCTTTTAGGGATAAATATCCCGGGAAAACGATTTTAAGAGAAGGAGGGACTTCCCATGGCATCTAAAATACACAGAAATGAAATCAATTTCAAATGAAAAAAGTTTTCATCGGGAAAAAGCGGGACACGATAATAAATTTTTACCATGCGATCTGTGGGTAAATCTTTTAGCTTCTTTGTTATCTAACGCTCGTTCAAAACGCACTTAATCTTTATGAAAGCTTCTAAAATTAACACCTTATGCCGAATCATTTTCGATAAAAATACATATAAACCAAATGAATGCACATCCGCCTCAGTTGCTTGAATCATTGATTTTAGAAGCAGCCCCTACGGATATTTTTGGCCGAAAAAGTGCTTCGACCACATTGCGAACATATTGTTCGTCGGAAATACCGTCGGTGGCCTCTTGAGGAAAGGTGACAATGCTTTTAAAATATTTAGAAAGTTCACGGAAAAGCTCAACCCGAGCCTGGGGCTCCAGATCATCCCGCCGCAAAATCGACTGAACGGCGATCTGCGCTTCGGGAGGTGTGACATGTTGTCTGAGGCGCGCTTCCAGATGGGGATATTCACGGAACGAATTATATTTGCCTTCCAATAGCTGATTCAAATCCGGCTCGGAGATCAGCGGACTCCAGATGACGATCGTATTGGCGGCAAAGTCACCTAAACGCTGAGTCCGCCGGTTGAGCAGGCAAACAAGACCGCCGACCAAATACAGTGCCGGCAGACTATCAACAAATCTTAACAGATTTCGAACGACAATCTGACTGAATTGGAGCCGCAGGCCCTGCTCATCCATAACTCTGAGACGCAAAAGCTTCTTTCCCAGGGTTTGCCCGTGCCAGTACCATTCGGTGATAATTCCGTAGCCAATTGAAACAACGAAAAACCCGATAATATTGGCCGCCATGGCAAGATCACGACTCAGAATGCCCAGGAGCCCAAAGACAACATTTAAAATCGAAATGATCGCAATAATGGTTCCGAGATCGACTGCCCAGGCCAGAAATCGCGTAATCGGCCCCGCCAGCTGCATCGAAAATTCGATTCCTTCAGGTGTTTTAATGATGAGGGTATTCGTTTTATTGGATAACATGGTTTGCCAAAGGTAATTTTCGATCCTTTTACGGTAAAATATTAAAACTTAACCACAAAATACGAAATATATAAATACGCCTGAAAGCTGGGATGCTTGGAGGCTGGGAAGCTAGCAAGCTTGAGGGGGCGAATCATTCTTAGTCTCAAAGCTTGCAGCCTCAAAGCTTACCAGCCGCTTATCCCTTTTCATGCTTTCGTGATGAAAAACTTTCTTCTTTGGGTTCATATCTGTCCCTAAATCTGCGCTAAGCGTTCATGTTTGCTTTTCCTCTGCCAGCTCGTCCCAGGAATAACGCCAAAATGATCAACTCAGACACTCCGAAGGCAATTTTAATGTGATACGGCATGACCGGTTCATGATACTGTGAAAAAAAAGCTTCAATAATTCCTGCCCAGACGAGCATCAGAGCCACGCCAAATATCAGCGTCACCAGATCATTGGATATCTTTCGCAGCCGCATTCTTAAGGATATGGGTTTACCCCATCCAATAAGTGCGCCGGCCAGAACGATGCCGGCCTGCCCGGCAAGCAAAATGGCAGGGATTTCAACCGCCCCGTGGGGCAGCAGCCAGCCGAGCAGAAATGAAGTCTCGCCTGCCAGCACATAATCGACAGCCACAGCACCCAAAATAACGCCATTGTAAAACAACATGATCAATGTGCCGACGCCCCAGGTCATGCCCAGTGCAAGCGTAAAAACCGCAACTTTGGTATTATGCGTCATTAAAAAAGAAGAAAAAGTGCTTTTGGCACCTTTAAGTCGATCGGTATCGACGTCTTCTTCATTTTTTACCCGCTCAGAGGGATCGCCCTGCAGATGTGAAAAGGGAAGGAGTATTTGCTTGGTACTGGAATCCACTATAATGGTAAATCCGCCAAACGCGGCCCCAACCATTATTGCTACCAGACTGATCCAGAAGGCACGAATGTGTTTGCGAAAAGTTTGCGGGAAGATTGTAAAAAACCAGTGTAAGGGTCTGAGCCGATGCGGTTTTTCACGCGTTTCATGCATCTCGCCAAAAGCCCGGCCCACCAGAGATTCAAGATAACGACGGGTATTCGGCTCGGCCGAAAAAGTAGAAATTCTGGCCAGATCTGCAGATGCACGCTGATAAAGATAATGAAAACGTTCCAGGGGTTTGAGACTTAACTTGAACTCCGGCTTTTTTTCAAGCCGATCCAAAATCGTCTCCAACTCAGACCAATACGGCCGTTCCTCGATGATGAATTTTTGAAGATCGATAATCATATTATAAATAAATGAGCTGAAATTTAAAATGCCTAAAATGATCTAAAATTAAGGAAATATTTGATCCTGAGTATAAAGGCATTACTTGCTTCCAATAGGTGTAAGAAGCGCAAGTGGTTCGCTGCACTCATCATAATCGGACTTTACTTCTTCCCATTTTAACCATTCTACATCTGTAATCACTTCTAACCAGAACTGGGTTTC
>JASFTL010000244.1:0-6212 GCA_050053555.1 Desulfobacterales bacterium | reverse complement strand
GGGTACTTTATGACTCAAAGGACGGTACCTTCATTGTGTATTTGGAAGATCATATCATGCGGCTAATCGAGGATCTTCAAAAGATCGATCTCATTGTTGGATTTAACATCAAGCGCTTTGATTACCGGGTGTTGAAAGGATATTCCAAATTTGATTTTTCAAGACTGACGACATTGGATATTCTCGAAGATATTCACAAACACTTAGGTTTCCGGCTATCACTGGCCCATCTAGCTCAGGAGACTTTGGGCACAATCAAGCAGGCGGACGGTCTCCAGGCGCTTAAATGGTGGAAGGAGGGACGTATTGGCGATATTGTCGATTATTGTAAGATAGATGTTCAACTAACGCGTGATATTTATCTTTTCGGCCGGCGAAACGGATATCTTATTTACCGTAATCGGGATCAGAAAAGAGTCCGAATCCCTGTGAATTGGCAAACTGATTGACTTTGCTAGATTGTTCTCACAATGGCGCCGAATTTTCGGTCGTACATTTTGCCCACTCCATATTCCTGACGGCGCATAAATTTTTCCTTGGCCGGCCCGATAATCTGCATTTCCGGATGTTTCTTCTGAACTTCCAGAGCAATGTTCATCTCTATCGTGCATCCGGTACTGTAAGTGGCGTCTTTGCCAACCCATTCGGGCGGGACCTTTTTTCCCATAATTTGAAATGCCTGCGAAATATCATCATAGGTCTGAAATCGCCAGATGTCGATCAGCCCGCTGGTCTGCACAATCTCCCACATATACATTAAATCGTCGGCGTCCATTCCCGGTTCAAAATACTCTGAGGGATTGATGATGAACGTCATGGCGAACTGATTCTTCAGGTGCTGAATGCCGACCGACATTATTTTCTTCGCGATATTAATTTTGCCGGGAATCGAACCAATGATACCGCTGTAAAAGATAACCGTCATTCCTTTCTTTTTGGCCTCTCTCATTTGTTCAATAATCCGCCGGGCCTTTTTCTCAAGGTCGGCATGCGCAAATTTAACGGCTTCAAAATGCCTTGGCTTGTAAGATATTTCCACAGAATCGGCTGAACTGCCGGAGATATTGAAGACATCCCGTGTAAATTGAAAATGGGTATCAAACAATCGTCGCTTTTGTTCCGGGCCTCTGGAAATGATGCCGTCCACTTCTTTAAATATTCGCGCAAAGGTGGTAGAAACCAGCAGTAAATTAAGGATTTCTTTGGTGCCGTCGGAAATCGCAACAATGGGGTAGTCGCCTCTGAGCGTCTTGACCATATCGTTTTTGCCCATATGCTTTTCGGTTATCTGCAATACACCGTCTAAGGCTCTGTTAAGTGCCTCATCCCGCCGGGCATCATCGATGCTCACTTTGGTAAATAAAGGGCCTTCCTTAAAAGCGACAATTATTTTATGGCCCAGTTCGGCCAGATATTTAATAATGGCCAAATCCAGCATGACTTCGCCGGCTTCATCGGCCAGCCAGAGAATCTTTTTGTTCGGTACCGATTCAGATGACGATCTATTGCGATGAATGCCTAAAAAAGCCAGCAGCGGTTCTACGCCATTTCCCTTCAGTTTGCGGGTAAACAGATTCCGGTATTCCGTCATCGAGAACTGCTGTGCGTCATCGGATTCCCACAAGGATTTTTCAACAGACATCGCAAATAGCCGCTTAATTTCGATATCTTTCGCCAGTTCCTTTATGCTCGCCACGGTTGTCGGAGAGGGCAGCGAATCCAGACTGTCGATGTGGTTGATGGCCTTTTGAAACGCCTGCGAATTTAAAACTTCGCTAACCCGCCGGTTACGAATGGCCTTCTCATCCAGATATGGATCTTCGATTTGGGTGCGGTTTAGAAAAATGGTCATTAATCGTTTTTCAAGCCGCGATGGAATCATAATTTCATCTCGCGTTTCGTGGCGGTGTTTAATCTTGATCAGTGACTCCAGGTAACTACGCTCCAGTTTGTCTTCAATTTGAACTTGGATCAATTTCAGTATTTTTTGCAACACCGTACGGTATTGATCCTGCAAAAATTGGGATTCATTGCGGTTGATAATGGCCGCAAACATCTGATCCGAACAAGGATAATAACGCTCATCTTCATGCGTATACACCATAAAACGAATCTGTTCAGGAGTGGCGGCATGTTCGGGATGGCTGAAATAATCCAGATGATTTTCGATAAAAAAAGCCGTGTACCAGGCGTCTCTTTGCGGCTTTTCTCCCAGCGGATATGGCTGGTGCGCTTTTATCGAAGGCAGGCGGTTGGCAACGGTTTTTTCAAATTTCATTTTTTACTCCCGGTAATGTGACCGATTAACTGTTTAAGGTCAGTCAGAACCAGATCCGGCGACAAATTGACGCAGCGCGGGTCATCGCCCCTCAACCGAAGGGACCTCGTATCACCTGCAAATAGTGCGGTCTGAAATCCAAACTGTTTGGCGGGATAAATATCATTCAGCATGTCATTGCCGACATATAGTGAAGCAGCCGGGTTAAACCCCTTGGATCTGATCACCCTAGCGGCTTTTCTAAAAGGCACCATCGATGGCTTGGCATGCCGAATTCGATATGACAGAAAAATAAGCTCTGAATGAAACCCGAGATCTACAGGGCGTGCGTGCAAAAACCATTCAAACAGAAGAGGTGTAAAAAATTGGGCGTTGGAAATAATGCCCATCGGTAGGTTCTGTTTCCTGCAAACAGCCAGTGTTTTTTCAAGATGGGGCATTGGATAAACAGGATTGACAATCAATTCATATTCAATGGCGAAGCGGCGAACAGCTTCGAGATCATCGATTTTAAGAATCTGCTTCCATATCTGGTCGATTTCGATTTCAGGATAATCGATGCCGTCGTTTCGAAGCTGCCGGTGTTCGCTGTCGACGGCCTCAAACAATTCATTCATAAGAGCCCGGGGTGTTTTGCGGATGTTAAATTTCTGAAGCAAACCTTCGATTTTCTCAGCTTCAGCTGTTGTTTTCTCGGGGAGACCAATATCTCCAGATCCGCTGATAAACAGGGTCCCGTATATATCAAACAATACACATTGAATCGGCGCCGCCAAGCGGCCGCTGGGACGCATTGACGTCGGCAGGGGATACAGCGGAATCGAGTATTCTGAGGCCAGTTTATCGTATCCCATAATCACCCCATTTTAGCAGGCTAAATTTCGTTAGATCCAAAAATTGCATCAGCAGAATTTCTTTGTCGATACGCTGGCGGACGGAAACTGCGTCCACAGTCTTATAGGCCGCCAGCAGTTTTTGTCTGTACAATCGCATATTGTAATTGCGAACCACAGCACGGCGGTTTGTCTTAATGACATCGATCTCGTGGCGAACCTTGCCGATTGATGAAAGAAATGGATTGAGTCTGATTAGGTCATCTGAATAAGCTTTGTCCGATAATAGCTTCAGGATGACATGTCTCTGGGAATCTTCATCCAACAGCCCAAAATCTATGGTTCCGTCAGCAGTGATAAAATCATAGGCTTCTTGGATTCGATTTTTGTCGAATTGAACACCAAATAACTTACAGGTATCCCTCAATGTGCGGTTCCATTTTTCAGAAAAGCTGCTCATTTCAATCCAGTCAATCGGTACATTCAACTCGGTATACATGTGGTCAAGGCGAACCCCTTTTGCCTCGAAGTCAGAACAGATATCGGAAAGTTTTCGCCCCCATACCAGCTTTTCATATAGCCAGGGCTCCAAAAAGGAAAAACCGAAGCCCTCCGTAATGCTGGTGGTCAGCAGAAACTGCGCCGAGCGCAGGATATCCTCAAACGAACGCTTTAAGCCGATGTCAAATTCGACATTCAGGTGATGATCACTTCCAAAACCTTTCCAGTCTTTATAGCTTTTAATATCTGCCGGGCTGTTCGGCGGAAGCGTAATCAGCAAGGTCTCGCCGTTTTCAAAAAAAAGGGACAGCAGAATAGCTTCCCCGATATTTTTTCTCCGAATGGCCCGGATGGGGTAGACGACATAAGGACCTGTTTCGGTGGTATCGGGCTGACGGTCCGGAAGGTTCACGGTATTCGATAGCTGATGCAGTCCTTCTTTTTTTAATCCGCTCTTTGAAAGGATGTGATAATCGCGGGAATTGACAACGCTATAATGACAGTCTGCCGGATAGGCTTCGTTAAAATAAGACTGCGGTCGCCCATCTTCTGCAAAATCATGAATTTGCAGAAATAAGGTAATCCCCTTTTTCTGCAATGCTTTCAGAATTTTTAAAAATGAACTATTTTTTGCCAAGATCGGATTGTGCACATGCAAGATGTCAACGCTACCGTTGAAGCGGGTATGGAGGGCGTTGATGACCGCGGCGGCAACATCATCCGCATTAATCGGCTTCCGGTAAAAGCTGGAATAGGCCAGTTGCGGAATCGACACTGTATCGACCGGAAATGTCCCTTCAGGCTTCTCACCGGTGATCACCAACATATCGCAGTCGTTTTTGAGGGCATCGGTCTGCTGTTGCAAGCAGGTTGTAACGCCACCGGTTTTGAGATGATAATGCATAAAGGCGATTTTCATGGCATACCCTTGCACGCCCAATTCAGTCTAAGAAAGGGTGCTGAAAACCTATTAAAACATGAATTTCGGAAAAATGGTATCCAAAATCAAAGCTGGCATCGGTATTCAGACAATATGGGTTCGCTGAGATAAACACAGAGGGAATTTCAATGAGAACATTTATCATAACGGCAGCAGGCAACTGGGCTGGAGGCGATCGATTGGGTAAGGCTCCAATTGGGATGGATCGAAAAAGATGGGGATCTTCTATTGCGCGGTGTGCTTTTTGGGTTTCTTTTTAATAAATTGCAATTTGACCGAGCCAATATCTAAGACATCTGAATCAACAAGCTTGAGCGGCTTTTTGGAGACTTTTTTATTATTGATTCTGGGTTTTGAAAAACCATCCATGTAATTGAAAAAATAACCGTCGCGGGTTCGGCTAATGGTGGCGGCCGTTTTTCCGACGGCCCAGCCCTTGACCACGATGTCAGATGAGGCGTCTTTGCCGATTTTTGTAAATCTGTTTTTGAGTGCCAGCGTGCCTTCACCGCCGGATAGGAAAGTGATATAACCACGAACGCGCTTCCTTTTTGTTTCAGCTGAAACGGCAGCAGCAGACTCAGCAGCACCTTCGGATTTCGGCTCGCTTTTTTCCATCATGGAGCGATATTCATTTGTGTCCATGACCATGGTTTTATCCATTTCACTTTGCGCATCTTCTGGTCGAAGCTCGCCATCAAAGTAAGAAAACGTGAGCGCATGTTTACCGATATTAATCGTATCGCCGTCATGCAACCAATGCGAGGTGACCAGTTCTGAGTTGACAAAAGATCCGTTTTTGCTTTTCAGATCGATAAATACAAACCCATCGCCAACTGAATCGATCTTGGCATGGTGCCCGGAAACAGCCAGGTTCTCGATGACAACATCATTATCCGTTTTACGCCCGATCTTCAATGAGCATCCTGCGGGTAAATGATAATCGGCTAGCACGCTGCCTTTAAATCTAAGTGAAATCTTGGGCATTTGAATATCCGATTTTTCTAATTATTCCTTTTGGAATTCGTGTTAAAAAAGGGTTTCAGTATCGCTTTTATCCATCCCGTAACCCCGCTGGCTTTACCTCCCAGGGATTTTACTTTAAGGACAATTGCCGTAATATTGTCGTCACCACCACGGGCATTGGCCAGATCGATGAGCCCCTGGCAGGCCTGATCAGAGCGCTGGTTGTAAACCAATTCGAGAATTTCTTCGGGTGTGGCTTTATCCGTTAATCCATCGGAGCTGATTACCAAGATGTCATTTTTAAAAAAAGGAACTTCGTTAATGTCGGGTTTCACAGACCTCTCAACACCCATGGCGCGGGTCAGCACGTGCTTAAAATCGCTCCAGATGAATTCTGCGTTTTCAGGATCAAGCGCTGTTTGCTCGGCGACAAGTGTGTGGGGTACCGAGAGCAGTTCGATTTGTCCGTCTCGTATGAGATAAATCAAACTATCCCCCACATTGGCGACAATAAACGTTTCTTCGGTAAAATAGACGGCTGAAACCGTTGACCCCATCCCCTTGTATGCCTCATTGCGCGAAGCGGTTTCATGGACGATGCGGTTGGATAGCTGAATTCCGGCCAGTAATCGTCGAGCCTCTTTTGAGAGGTTTGCATCAACGTTTACTTCCTCTTCCACCTGGCCGTCTGAGT